>JAQUWM010000020.1 GCA_028692885.1 Acetobacterium sp.
ATCGCTGATCAGGGTTCGAAAATTCCGCAACCCCGTATCCGGATCAACCGTCGACAAACTGACATTCTCATCTTCCAGCTCCTTAGCCCGGTTCTGCAAAGCCCGATTTCTGCCGGTCATCAAGCTGACCACATAGGTGTACAGCGGCAGCAGCACAATCCAGAAATAAGAGGAGGCCATCAGAGCCTCACCGTTACTCAACACCTGAAAAATCGTATAGGAGATATAGAAAAAAATCACGATTCCATTGGTGACCAGACCCAGGGTTATATTACTAAAATAAGTAATCAGAATCACCAGAAAGGTAATGTTCAGCATCACCAGGTTCTGAATGTAGTGCTCCGTATCCTGGGCGGTAAAGGTAATCGTGACGAAAGTCAATACCAGAAAGAAAACAATCCCCAGATCGGATAAAATCTGATCTCTATTTTTCATTTTCGCCATCCTCCCTTCTTGAGTTCAATCCCATTCTTACGGATAACCATGACCAGCCCCACTGCCAGCAGAATCAAAACCATGATACTGACGACCAGAAAAATCTGGGCGTCCTGACTGACGGCAATTTGCTGAGCCACTGCAATAGTAGGATTTTTTGCTGCTTTAAAGCGATACGTCAATACCTTGCCATTGGTATCTGCCAAAACTGCGTCACCTGACAATCTGCTGAGGTTTTTCATTTCGCCCAGATTATTACCAATTGCTGCCAGTCCACTTTGCTCAGGTGCCACCACCATCAGACTGGCGCGACCCAATTTATTGTACAGCGAATTGAGGAGTTGCACCGAACCAAGGGTTTGACCATAGGTTGAGTCAATGGCTAGCTTTTCATTGGACTGAAAACTGCTGCCATCTTCAGAAAGCTGGAAATACAGCTTATCATTATTGTTCTTAATAAAACTGTTACTGTTCTCGGTTCCCACCGCAATAATATTGGCGGATAACGCCGCCTGATTCATTTCCTCGGGATAAAGGACGGTGAGCTCGCCAGTATTTCCTTTGGTAAAGCGTCCCATTACCCGGAACATTTTGGCCAGTAGCTTGGCTGTTTCCCCATCCAACTGATTTGGTACCACCAGGCTGACAGCATTATAACTATAATCGGTCACAAAGGGAGCCGGATAGTTTTCAAATATCAGATCCTGACTGGCTACTGAGTTAATTTTTAACATCGTACTGGGGGTGAGGTAAGCCCAGGGCATATCCCCTTGCCGCAAACTGCACCAGAGATCTTTGATTTCCAGATCAAAGGTCACCTTCACCTGGAAGGCGCCGCCGATATCAATATCCGTGGGAATCGCGATGGTGGCCTCATCAGCTCCGGCCTTATGCTGGGCGAGCTTTCTACTGCCGACAGGAATATCATTGATATAGACGGTCATCAGTGACCGGTCAAAGTCCAGATTTTCCGAATACCGGTAATTCAGATAAACTTCGCTGGCATTGGTCAAACTTCGATTGGAGGGATAGTTGATGGTAAATTCTTTGACCTGATGAAAAGGCCCTTTGTAATTAGTTCCTTCGGTACCGGCAAAGCTGATATAGGTTTCGGCCTCGTACACTTTGGTTTTGATGTCTTCGGTTTTTCCCAGCCGCTTTACGGTGGACTGCAATTGGTTCATCAAGGCCGGGTTTCCCAGCATCCGGCCGGCATTAATCAGAGCAAGATCATTTTTGGCGGTGATGATCAGGGTATTGGTTCCAGCCCCTTCGTTGATCAGAACCAAAAGGGCATCCTCGTCATTAAGCCCGTTCTGGTCTGCCTGACTACGATAATTATTCGGCAGCTGATCATACCTGGCGATGACGATCCTATTCTGGAGCTGATTTCCGGCTGGATCATTGAATGTCAAAATCGGAAAATACCCATCGGTGTAAATGGTCTGATTAGATATCCCGGAGATTCCCAACAGCGTGGCATTTAATTCGGCCGGATTGTCGGCATCTGAAATAATAAATCCCGATTCCCCATATCTCAGGGCATCCACTTCAAAAAAACGATTATAAAAGGATTCGATACTGGTGGTAAAGGCGTTTTTGTCGAACTTTACAGCAATGTTTGATTCTTTAAAAATATCCAGCCAGTTGGCCTCACTGACGTCATCGACACAGGGCAGGGCATCCTGGGTTCGCATATAGCCGTCGATTCTGATATTGTTGTAGCCCTGCTGCAGCGACTCCAGCGGCACATAGATATCAATGCCATGACGGTTGCCGGAGTTGTCGGCCGGACGCAGCGAATAAAAATAAGTCTCATTAATCGCCACCGTCAGACTGGACAATTGCGTATCTGCCAATTGCGTGGCTCGATATTCCAAATGCAGTAGCACCGATTCCACGTCCCAATCGCTGGCAATCCAAAAGGTTTGTTCCGCCGTTGAAAAAAGCCCTTTCATGGAATGATCAGAAAAATTGGTCACAAAGCTCTGGGGCCCTGTTCGCCCTTCCGATTGAGGCACCCCGCCATAGTTCGCCGCACTGACGGGCTGAATCAGCAGCGCCAGCAGCGAACTCAGCAAAATTATTGTGATCGTTAATCGTTTCATTTTCTTCTCCTTTTTGGTCTTATTAGCCCTGGAAGCGCTCGGTTTTATACCATTTGCTATCCTGTTTTTTAATGCGGTCTTTTAAGTATTGAAAAACACCGTATACTGTTACGATGATCCACATTTGGCAATAGGTGACATACATCAAGGCAATAATAAAAAAATTGCTAACCGTCATCTCCCCTTTTTCGGTGGTCAGCGCAATAAACACACCCAAAATAAACATTACAAAGGCCGTAAACCAGAGCAGATTGCTAAATCCCTGGATCGACGTGGATACCAGCCCGGCCATATTCATCACGAAAATAACGTCCGATACCACCAGCGCCGTCAGGAGTAAAAAATATGTCGATAAAAAATAAAAAATATCAAAGCGGATTTTCCTGGCATCCTTATCAACTAGATAACCGATGTTTTTAATCAACACATAAACATTGCCCTTGACCCAGCGGGTTCTCTGTCTGAACCAAACCGCCCAAGTTTGGGGTTCCTGTTCCCAGGTCACCGCCTTGGGCTGGAACTTTATTTTATAGCCCATTAAATAAATCCGGAAGCTGATTTCGGTATCTTCTGCCACCGCCTTTTCATCCCATCCGCCAATGGCTTCGATAATCGTCCGCCGCAGAATGAAGTTGGTTCCTGGAATGGTGCACAACTTCATCAGCTGCCACCGGCCAGCTTGAGCCATCCATTGAAACGATAGGGTTTCGATATTGATAAAGCGGGTCAGCAGATTGACCTCCTTATTTCGGGTTCGGAATTTTCCAATCACAGCCCCCAGCGAATCATCCGCTTTCAGTTCGGCGGCCAGATAGCGCAGCGCCTTGTGTTCCGGGGTATTATCGGCATCGTAAATGGCAATAAACTCGCCTTTGGCCTGCTGATAGCCAATATTCAGGGCATTAGACTTGCCCTTGCCGCCGCTGATATTATCGGTATTAATAACAGTCAGATTGCGGCTGGGATTAGTGTCCTGGATTTCTTTGAGCAGCTCGGCACTGTTGTCCGATGAGTTATCATTAATCACGATAATTTCGTAGCGATCCCAGGGATAGTCAAAGGCTAGCAGCGCCGCCACAGTTTTGACGATAACCACTCCTTCGTTATGGGCTGGAACCATGATCGAAACAAAGGGATACTCGCCAATAATTTCCGGTGGCTGCTCTTTTTCGACCTTCAGATAATATACATATCCGGCGACAATCAAGACAATGTTAACAAATAAGAGACTCCAGATTAAAAAGATGTTAACAAGCATTATATAATCAAACCCATTCATGGCGTTTTTCCCTCCTGATCCTGACGTTTTATGACTGGCTCATTATTTTCATCATTATTATTGACTACTTTTCTAAACTTGTTTAGATATACTCGCCGGCTGAAAACTACAATCATGATAAAGATCACTATGATAATCCCCACCACCGTCAACAGAAAGATGTTTCCGGCAGTGAAGATTTTTTCGAGACTATATTCCGGCGGTTTTTGATAGCGATAATCGGCTTCGATGGGTTCTTCGTCGTAACTCAACGAAACCGGAAGACCATTGACCCGAATTCCCGAAGCACTGCTGGCAATGGTATTCTGTCCGATTGTCCAATAATTATCGAGTCGCTTATAATCCGTCAGCGAAAGCCACTTATGATTAATGATCCCCAGCTGGGCGACCAGCATCGCTTCATTTTCCGGCAGGGGCATGATAATAGTGGTGTTAATGGGATAATTGCCAAAATTCCGATTTGGGCTGCTGGTATTTGCAATCGTTTCAAGGTTGATCCCTAAACTAGCCGAACTCAGCGCCCAGGTTTCTTTTCTTCCCGACGCAGTGATGCCATCATCCGGCAGAATAATCCCCGTTGAAAAAAGATTTAAGGGATTAACCTTGCTGACCTCATCAAAAAATAGGCTCTCTCCGCTTGCTAGACCGAGGGGATAGACCCCATTTTCGACCATTTTGGTGATTACCACATACATTTTTTCAGATAGTACGGTCGTGCTGTCAGATACAGTAGCAGGGCTGGGACGGTGGACGATAATCGTTCCATTTCTTGACTGCACATAACGTAATACCTGATAAAACCGGGACATCGCTGGAAAGTTGATATTATCATCGATCGGAATAACCCCTAGGGCAAAGGGGATACCATTTGCGTAAAACGCATCGCTGGTTTTGATAACCATATTCAAATCAGAAAAGGGATAAATATCAGGGATTAACAGGGTCATATCGGCTGATGTTGCCAGCCCAAACCAGTCTTTCAGGATTTCGCCCAGACCCAGGGTAAACCCCGGGTCGCCAATCAAGGTCGGCACATAGGTCAGCCGATTGATCGTTTTTGAAAACGGATAGTCTGATGTCCCTACCCCAATGGTTGTTTCTCCTGAACCAGGCAATTCATTAATCACCCGTAAATCATCAACCCAGATGCTATTGATAGCTAAGCCATTCAAATTAACGGATACCGTCCGCCCCATCTGACGGCTGATCGGAAAACTGTCCAGAGCGGGAATCAGTCCCGAGACATCAAACCCGATATAAAACAGTGCCCCGGAATAATTCTGACAGTCATGAATAAAATCCGGATTAGTGATGGGATTTTCGGTATTTTTTAAGATAATCAGTTTTTGATAGCCAGACATCTGTCCCACGCTATAATCATCGATGGAAACTATTTCCGCCGTCCGGGACAGGGCGCTCAGCAGGGTTTCCACCGTGTTGAGATTATTACGGTAAACTGTGTCCACTGCCAACTGGTCGTAGATCAGCAGCACATCTTTTGTATTTATAGTCATGCTGATGTTCTCCTGATTGACCGTTTCCTCTCCGTAAATAGCCGGCATCGGCAAAACCATTAAAGCCAGCGCGATGAGAATTAGAATGCTCTGCTTCATAGTCGATAACCTCGCTGTTCCCGATTCTTTTTCTTTTCCTTATCCTTGTTCCGATTCAAAAACGCCTCTTTTCGAGCCTCCCAATTAACCTTTCGCAATTGTTTTGCGATCCAATGAATAAACTTTCCCAGAATGATAAATGAAATCAGATCGAAGGTCAGCGAAAAAATAAATAAATGACCCAGCGTATCGGTATCCCCGGAGGTAATAATAGCGACGTACAATTCCCAGAGCCCGATGAACAACCAGGTCATCAGTCCCACAAATCGCAGGGTATTGCGTTCGTTTTTTTCGATGATGCCATTTCGGAAAAACCGGACATAAACGCCAATGAGCACCGCCATCCAGATGATGATAAAGCCAAAATTTCCCGGCAGGTAATTGGCTTTGAGATAACTCCACAGGGTAAAAAAGTTGGTTTGTGCTCCCGCCGGATAGCCCTGGGTTATTTCGTAATTGCCCAACCAGGCTGGCCGGATATTGAAACTGCTGTCCACCGAGCGATTGAGCATTTCATACAATTGACCCGGATTGGCCAGATAATAAATCGCCACTCCGGTGGGGTTTACCTTACTGAAAAAAGCCGTCGCCAACTCCGGGCTATTCATGGTTTCCGGAGAAATCGCCTGATAATAAGATGTTCCGGTCAAAACGGCATATTGAGGATTGATCGAAAACGCTTTCAGAGCCTGCTCGGGATTATTGGCCGTCATCAGCACCCCCCGGGTCATGCTGTGATAAGCACTTAACTTTGTCAATCCATGGGGCATCATAAAATATGCCGCCAGCGAAGATAACATCAACAGGATCCCGCAAACAGCACAAATTCGTTGATAGCATTTTTTTTCATCCACATATCTGAGATTAACCCCCAAAATACCCAGAAAAAGTCCCAGCAGAGCATATTGCTGGTTTAAAAGGCAAAGCAACAGAGCGCTTAAAAAAAAGCAGCCGATCAAGAGGTAGTCGTTGAGCTTTTTCTGCCCCATCAAGATAAGCGAGGTACCCAGAATGATTACCAGAAAAAAACTCAGCGCCTGAGGATAAAATGAATTGATCCAGGCAGTATATCCTGTATCCCCAAAAATAAGCACCCCCAGCCCCACAATGACATAGGTCCATATGGCACGCTTGCCGTAGGTAACCGTTTCAAATAAAAAGTACATCGCAATCAGATAAAACACCGAAATGACAGCGCCGTAAAAGCGCAGATCAAATAGCCAATCCCAGGTAAAGGCCTGATCAAGCCGCTTGGCCGCATCGAGAAAAGGTGTCTGGGAGGTGATCTGAGCGTTACCGCTATCGTTGTAATATTCCATAATCCCCCAGTCTTTTTGAAAAAAGGCTATCGCTTCTTTGGGGGTGAGCTCGCCAAGATTATAGAGATTACTGCCGGAAATAATGGCGGCGGTGCTGCCATCATCGCCCATCCCAATGACCGGGGTTAAAAACAGGACTACTAAAAGCAGGCCAAATAAAACAAGCACCCCCAGGGTTGATGGTTTTAATAAATAATCAAAAGACCAAGCCCGAATTTTGGGAATGCTGTGATTTAGTTTTTTATCTGGTTGAAGGCGATTAGTATCTCTGTTTCTTTTCATCATGCGCTACCCTCTTAAAAATCTAAATTCTATTGACCTGTCCAGAATTATCTGTTGTCACCGATTTTTCATTTTTTCAATACCGCTTTTGACTGCTTCATATTTACAACGTAATGCCCATAATTTTCGATTAGTATATCATCAATTCTTACCCGATTACTACTTTTTTAATCAGCTTTTTTGATTTGAACGCGATACAAACGCTCTGAGTAAGCCTAGTGATCGCAGTATTTATTTTCAATGCTGTCAAATAAACCATAATCACCAAACAATACTTAGCCTGACGGTGATTCACACCACGATTCGCTAAATCTTCATTGCTTTTGAATCATCGATAAATTATAATGTAGTTAATGTTATTTCAGGTAAGAACTTTTTATTTTTGAATGCTGCTGACAATCTGATTTAAATAAAGGAGAACATGATGAAAATTATAGTCATAGGGGCGGTTGCCGGAGGCACGTCGGCCGCAGCAAAGGCGCGGCGAAATGATGATTCAGCAGAGATTACGATCTATGAAAAAGATCAGGACATTTCTTATTCTGGCTGTGGTCTGCCTTATTTTATTGGCGGAAAGGTCGCATCAATTGAGGAATTGACCCCCCGAAATCCCGAGTTTTTTAAGTCCAAATATAATATTGACATTCATATCCGCCATGAGGTATTAAAAATCGACATCCCTACTAAAACCCTGGTGGTTAAAAATCTCGAAACCGGAACTATTTTAAACGACCGCTATGATAAACTCATCATCAGCACTGGCGCCCAGGCTTTTGTTCCGCCAATTAAGGGGATTGACCTTGATAATGTCTTTTTTCTTAGAAATGTTCAAAACACCTTAAAAATAAAAGCCTTTATCGACAATCATCACCCTAAAACTGCCGTTATTGTCGGTACTGGTTTTATCGGCTTTGAAGTGATGGAAAATCTGATCGAATTGGGAATCAAGGTAACCCTGGTTGAACGAGCCGGTAAGCTGACCCCTAATCTTGATGAGGATATGTCTTTATATCTGGAAAAACTGCTGCATAAAAAAGAAATTCCGATCCTGAAAAATGCCAATGTGGTGGCGGCCACCAGCCAGGGGGTGATCCTCGAAAACGGCGCCCTGATTCCCGGCGAAATGATCATCGTAGCCACTGGCGTTAAGCCAAATGTAGCCCTTGCCCGGGAGGCCGGCTTACTGCTGGGTGTTACCGGTGCGATCCGGGTTGATGAACGAATGATGACCATCGATCCCGATATTTATGCCTGTGGCGACTGTATTGAAACCTGGTCAATGGTCACTAAAAAGCCTCACTATCGCCCTTTAGGTACAACTGCCAATAAAACCGGTCGCATCTGCGGTAATAATATTACCGGTGGTCATATTATTTACCCCGGCAACCTGAGTACCGGTATTTTTAAGATCTTTGATATCAGTATCGGCAGTACTGGTTTGTCTGAAGCCGAAGCCCGCAGCCAGGGATATGATATCGAAATTGCTCATAATATCAAACTCAATCAGCCGGATTATTATGGCGGCCGGGAAATGCTGATCAAAGCCATTGCAGATCGAGCCACTCAAAAACTGCTGGGAGTGCAGATCATCGGCTATGAAGGGGTTGATAAGCGGCTGGATATCTTCGTCACCCTGATTACCTATGGTGCCACCGTGGACGAAATCTTTAATCTTGATTTGGCTTATGCACCACCGTTCTCAACTACTAAGGATGCGGTTCACTATACTGGCATGATCCTCGATAACGCCCTGAATAAGGGACGTAAACTGATCACTGCCGAGGATTTGAAAAAAAAACTGAATGATGGCGAAATCGATCAGATCATCGATACCCGGGTAACTGAACAATATACTGCTGGACATCTGCCGGAGGCGCAAAACATCGCTCATCAAGATCTGCGCAGCAAATTAGCGCTACTGGATCAGACCCGGCCGGTGATTACCTATTGCAATAAGGGCGTCACTGGCAATGCCACCCAGAATATCTTACTTAATCACGACTTTAAAAACGTATATAATCTCTCTGGAGGCTTTCAGTTTTATGATACCACCCAAGAAGATTAACAGAAAAGAGGACCTCTATGAATGCTGATGATGTTTCAGTAAAAATTTTCAAGGCGTTGGGACATCCAGTTCGCTTACAAATCGTAAAATTTCTTTTAATTGAGCCCCAATGTGTCTGCATCCTGAATCAATTATTTGATTACAGCCAGGCCAACCTCTCCCAGCACCTGAAAATACTGCGCGAGGCTGGGGTTTTGCAGAATCAAAAAATCGGGGTGGAAATGCACTATTCGGTAAAATTAAAGGGCATTGAAAAACTCCTTGAGGCGATGGATTTAACCGCCGCCGAGTATTTCAGCACCCTGGAATTCTAATCTGGCAAATATTAAATTTGATAGCCCTGGGGATGGTTTTGATGCCATTTCCAGGCTGTTTTTATGATATTATCTAAATCTGAATGGGCTGCTGTCCAACCCAATTCCTGCTGCGCTTTTTGGGCTGAGGCAATCAGTTCGGCTGGATCTCCAACTCTTCTGTCCACAACTTCCACCTTAAACACTTTACCGGTCAGCGTTTTTGTTTTGGCAATCACATCTTTTACTGAAAAACCTTTGCCATCGCCTAAATTATAAACATTGCTTTCACATCCAGCCAGCAGTTTTTCCATCCCTAAGATGTGAGCAGAGGCAATATCCATAACATGGATATAATCGCGGATACAGCTGCCGTCCGGGGTCGGATAGTCTTCACCGAAGATACTAATCTTATCGCGCTGCCCCAGGGCTGTTTTTAAAATCAGCGGAATCAAATGGCTTTCAGGACTGTGGTCCTCGCCGATTTCGCCACTGGGATGGGCTCCGGCGGCATTGAAATAGCGGAAGATCATCGATTTCAAGCCATAGGCCGTATCCATCCACTTCAGCATTTTTTCGACCGCCAGTTTTGTCTCCCCATAGGTATTCGTGGGATTTTTGGTACTGTCCTCAGTAATCGGACTTTCCTCTGGTTGCCCATAAACGGCTGCCGTCGATGAAAAAACAAAATTTCTGACCCCATGCTCCACCATCATTTCGAGCAGACAAAGGGTGCCGTAAACGTTATTGTGATAATACTTGATGGGTTGCTCCATCGACTCTCCAACCAGCGAATCAGCACAGAAATGCATGACACAATCAATCTGGTGCGCCTGAAAGATCTGGCTAAGAAAGGTCTGGTTGCGAATATCCCCTTTTTCGATAACCGCCTCTGGGGGAATCGCTCCTGGGTGTCCGGTCGAGAAGTTGTCCAAAACTACCACCTCATAGGCCTTGTCCACCAGTGCGCTTACCACATGTGATCCAATATATCCGGCTCCACCGCATACTAATATTTTCATCCTGTTCCTCTATTTTCATTATTTATAATTAAATTTCTGACTTCTTTATTATAGAACTTTTTTAAAAAAAAGGAAACCCCGAAGGGCTTCCAGACGATTTTTTGTTTATCAATTCATTTATTTATTACTTAACGCTGCCTGCGCTGCGGCCAACCGGGCGATTGGCACCCGGAAGGGTGAGCAGGAAACATAACTTAATCCAACACTATGGAAGAAGAAAATCGATTTGGGATCACCGCCATGTTCGCCGCAAACTCCAATTTTAAGGTCTGGCTTAGTTTTTCGGCCCAGGGTCACACCCATTTCAACCAACTTACCAACACCTTCAACATCAATGCTCTGGAATGGATCATTAGGCAGAATGCCTTTATCTTTATAGTCACTGATAAACTTACCGGCATCATCCCGGGAGAAACCATACGTCATCTGAGTCAGATCATTGGTTCCAAAGGAGAAGAATTCGGCTGTTTTAGCAATCTGGTCGGCAATCAGGGTTGCCCGGGGAATTTCTATCATGGTTCCCACCAGATAGTCGATATCTGATTTTTTCTCAGCTTTAATCACTTCAGCAGTATTTCTTACAATTTTATCCAGGTAGGTCAATTCTTCATTAATCCCAATCAGCGGGATCATGATTTCCGGGATCACATTGAAGCCATATTTTTCTTTGACTTCAATCGCTGCTTCCATAATGGCTCGGGTCTGCATTTCGGCAATTTCGGGATAGGTAATCGCCAGACGACAGCCACGATGGCCTAACATCGGATTAAACTCTTCCAATCCCTGAATGATGGTCGTCATTTCTTCGACATCAAATCCCATATCTGTAGCTAGTGCTTCAATGTCTTTAGTTTCTTTGGGTAGGAATTCATGAAGTGGCGGATCAAGTAAACGAACGGTAACCGGCCGGCCTTCCATGGCTTTGTAGATGCCAATAAAGTCTTCTTTTTGCATCGGTAGAATTTCAGCCAGGGCTTTTTTGCGCTGCTCTTTTGATTCCGAAAGGATCATCCGGCGAACGCTTGGCAACCGTTGCTCATCAAAGAACATGTGCTCGGTACGGCAAAGGCCGATCCCTTCCGCCCCAAAACCGACAGCGACGGAAGCATCTTTGGGGGTATCGGCATTGGTTCGGACTTTCAGGGTTCTGAATTCATCCGACCAGGCCATGATCTGCCCGAAATGTCCTGACAGCTCCGGTGTAACGGTTTTGATACTGCCTTTGTAAACACTGCCAGTGCTTCCATTTAAAGAGATATAATCGCCTTCTTTAAAAACTTGATTGTCGACAGTAAATTGTTTAGCCGCCTCATCGACCTTGATCGATTCGCATCCAGCCACACAGCATTTTCCCATGCCTCGAGCGACAACCGCCGCATGAGAAGTCATGCCACCGCGGGCTGTTAAAATCCCGTTGGCTGCATACATACCTTCAATATCTTCAGGGGATGTTTCTTTTCTAACTAAGATTGTTTCTTCGCCATTGGCAACTGCGGCGCAGACCGCTTCAGCGGTAAAATATATTTTTCCGGTCGCTGCTCCCGGTGAGGCTGGCAGACCGGTCGCCAGAAGTTCAGCGGCTTTTAAAGCAGCTGCTTCAAAGGTTGGATGAAGCAATTGATCCAAAGCAAGGGGATCTAATCGCAATAGTGCTTCTTCTTTGGTAATCAGGCCTTCTTCAACCATTTCCACTGCAGCACAGATCGCGGCAGCAGCTGTTCGCTTGCCGGTTCGAGTTTGCAGCATAAAGAGTTTACTTTTTTCGATCGTAAACTCGATATCCTGCATGTCTTTATAATGATTTTCCAGCAAATCCGCCGTTTCGTGGAATTGTTTATACACTTCCGGCATGATATCTTTTAGTTCATTAATATCCTTGGGCGTTCGAATTCCGGCCACAACATCTTCACCCTGGGCGTTGATCAAAAATTCACCAAATAATTTTTTCTGTCCGGTTGCCGGATTTCGAGTAAAGGCCACCCCGGTTCCACAATCATTGCCCATGTTACCATAAACCATTGATTGCACATTGACAGCGGTGCCGATATCATGAGGGATATCATTCATATTTCGATAGCTGATGGCGCGATTATTATTCCACGATCTGAATACCGCTTCGATCGCCATTAACAGCTGCTCTTTGGGATCCAGTGGGAAGTCTTTTGCAGTTTCATCTTTAACAATTTTTTTATAGGCTGCTACAATTTCTTTGAGATCTTTGGCAGTTAATTCAGTATCGTCTTTGTAGCCATTTTTTTCTTTGGCGGTTTCCAGAACATGATCAAACTTTTCTTTCCCGATTTCCTGAACAACATCCCCAAACATTTGGATAAAGCGGCGGTAACTGTCAAAGGCAAATCGTTCGTTGCCTGTTGCTTTGGCAATACCGGCCACGGTTTCATCATTGAGTCCGAGATTCAAGATGGTATCCATCATCCCCGGCATGGAAAACTTAGCACCAGAACGAACCGATACCAGTAACGGATTGTCGGCATTGCCAAACTCTTTTTCACATTCCTTTTCTAAGATCTTCATATAGTCATTGATCTGGCCGATAATTTCGTCAGAAAGCTTTGTATCCTGGTTGTAATATTCAGTACAGGCCTCGGTAGTAACGGTAAACCCTCCCGGCACTGGCAAACCGATGTTTGTCATTTCGGCAAGGTTCGCACCCTTTCCCCCTAGCAGCTCCTTCATGTTTGCATTACCTTCTTTAAACAAATAAACCCATTTTTTTGACATTTCCTCTACCTCCTCATTATATTTGCAAGTATTATCGCTGCAATTTCTTCAATTGCTTTAGATGTGACGTCAATGACAGTACATCCCAATTTATCGAAAAGCTGTTGCGCTGTTTCTAACTCCAACATGACTCTTTCGTAACTTCCATAGCTTGATGTTCCGGTGAGCCCCATGGCTCGAATTCGTTCCGATCGGATATTGACCAGATGGTTTGGATCCAATATCAGCCCAAATATTTTTTTGCTTGAAATTTCAAATAATTCTTTTGGCGGTTTAACCTCTGGCATCAATGGAATATTGGCTACCTTATAATTATTGTTGGCCAAATAGATACTGATCGGTGTTTTTGATGTTCTTGACACACCAATCAGAATAATATCGGCCTGATCCAGGTCGGATGTATTTTTGCCATCATCATATTTCACCGCAAACTCAATTGCTTCTATTTTTTTAAGGTAATAGTCATCGAGTTCCCGACTGGAGCTCAGATTGCGAGCCGGTTCTGCTCCGGTTATACTCCTCAGCGTTTCAACCAGAGAGCCCATGACATCGTAGATGGGAATACCCTTAACTTTGGCTTCTGTTTCCATATAATGCTTTAATTCGATTGATGCAAAACGATAGACCACCAATCCATTTTCCTGTTTTGCTAAATCCAACAGGTAATCAATACTTAGTTTATCATCCACAAAAGGATGAAACCGTACTTCCCGAATGGCGTTTTCAAATACGCTTGTTCCGGCTTTGACCAGCAGTTCACCAATCTCAGTCGGTGTATCTGAAACGACAAAAATGACAATGCTCTTCAATTTACAACCTCTTTATTCTGCACTTCTCCCCATGTTAACCACGTAGCGGGTAATATTTGTTCGTGACACCTTACCAATTAAGACTAACCGCTGAACACCCTTTTCATCAATCTCTTTTGTAACAATCGGCAGCGACTCTACCTCGTAGGTCATGGTTTTATAGGCGGCATCATAAACCGATTCATTTGGTTCCAGATAAGTAATATTAGGCATCCGCGTCATAATCATCGGAATCGGTAGCGTTTCTACCTCTTTTCTTCCGATCATGGCTTTGATAAAGTCCTTTCGGGATACGATCCCAGATAGATATTTTCCGTCGACTACATACAAGGTTCCGGCATTTTTGGTAAACATCGTAATGATCCCATCATAGATGGATGTTGTTTCTTCGACAACCGTTGGCTCCGTTTGAATATCCATGATACTGATGGTTTTGATATAGCTTCCCAAAATATTCAACAAGGAACGACCGGTATAATAATAGCCAACCTTTCGCTTGGCTTCTAAAATACCCATCATCGTCAGAATTTTAAGATCGGGACGTATTGTCGCCCGATTAATATTGAGTAACTCGGCAATTTCATTACTCTTTACAGGTTGTTTGTCTTTCACTATCGCTATTATTTCATTTTGCCTGCTTGATAACTCCATGTTCAACCCCTTTAGCTATTTATTTTATTAAGTATAACACAAATAACACTATTGTAAACATATAAAATATATTTTTAGGCTATAATGATAACTTTTTATCATTATAGTTATCTGTAACCTCTTTTAAATGGTTATTGAGTCCGCTAGACCTTCAAATATTTTATCACCAATCCGCGTGACATTCTTCAATTCTTCCAGTTCTTTGAATCCACCATTCTTGTCCCGGTAATCAATGATCCCTTGAGCAATGACATCCCCAATTCCCGGTAGACTTTTCAACTCTTCCAGACTGGCGGTGTTGATATTGATTTTAGTATTTTCACTGGCAACCGTTGTTTCTGGAACTTCTCCGATGGCGGGAATATGAATCTTTTCTTCATCCTGTAGTTTTCTGGCTAGATTCAGTGCCTCGATCTCAGCTGATTCAGTTAAACCACCGACCAATTCAATGGCCTCCACCAGTCGCGAACCCTGCTTTAACTTAACGACGCCAGGTTTTATCACTGCGCCAGTAATATGTACCATTATTTCTTCATTGTTATCCAATCCACTTTCTTCAGCAACATCTTTATTTAAAGCTGTTGTATCAGCAATTGTCATTTTGGTAGCAGTGGTCACTTTAAATTGATACCAACCCCAAAAAACGCCCAAAAAAACAAGCACGATAAGAATGTAGAGGATTTTATTTCGATCAAACCTATCCATCTTACACTCCCAGAAGCTGTGCTTTCCATCGGCCTTTTTTTAATATCCAATATTCCTGATAGCCACATTGTTCTAAATATGCTTCTGCCTGGTTATATTCGTAGACAATTCCCTCAACTGAATGGCTGTCACTACCAATTGTAATGGGAATATTTCGCTTTTTCATTTCTGGTATCATCCAATCAGAGGGGTAACGTCCGACTCCAGGAACCCGCATATTGGCACCAGTATTAATTTCGATCCGCGTCTTTGTTGCAGCGATCCCATCAAGACAGGATCGCACCGTTTCCTGATACCAGCGATCATTTTGATCAAAAAAATAATTATTCTGGTTGTATTTTTTGATTAAATCAATATGCCCCAGGATATCCGGTTTATAGCTCTGCACCATCTTTTCAAGGCTCTGGTAATAATCTTTAATGAAGGCCTGCTGGTCACCCTGATAGTATTTTTCAATGCCCAGCTCAAAATCATGTTGCGATTCATCAATATAGAAAACCTTATCCCCGCTTGTTTTTCCCAGTGTATGAATTGACATAATGGCATAATCCAGCTGGGGTATCACCGTTTTAGCCAGATCACTGATATCCTGTCGATCGATAAAAAAATCAATTTCCATGCCACAGTAAAGTTCAATCTGTGATGCATATTTTTCTTTCAGATTTTTGATATCGTTCAAATAATGCTCTAAACGTTCTTCTTTCATGGTCCAATCATTGGGAAATGGCAACGGAAAATGACTTGACAGACCGATGCTAGTAAGGCCTTTCGCAATTCCGGCGGCAACCATTTCTTCAAGGGTATCTCTGCCATCGCAATAATCTGAATGGATATGATAATTTGCCTGTAACATTTTGATCCCTCCAAAATTTCGGATGTGCTGATTGTATCATGACAGCGATTTTTTAGCAAATAAAAAAAATTGCCACAACGACAATTTTTTATGTGCTACTTATAAAATTTTATTGAGAAAGCTTTTGGTTCGCTCTTCTTTAGGATTGAGAAGTACCTCTTCAGGGGTTCCTTCTTCACAGATTACACCACTATCCATAAAAATTACCCGATCGGCCACTTCCCGGGCAAAGCCAATCTCATGAGTAACAATGAGCATTGTCATCCCTTTTTCAGCCAGTTGCCGCATCGTTGCCAGGACTTCTCCAACCAGTTCAGGATCCAACGCCGATGTTGGTTCATCAAACATCATAATCTTGGGATCCATGGCCAAAGCTCGGGCAATGGCGACCCGCTGTTGCTGACCACCAGATAAACGGGAGGGATACTCGTCTTTCTTTTCAGATAGACCAACCATACTGAGCAGATCAAGAGCTCTGGTTTCGGCTATTTTTTTATCGGTTTTTTTCACAATCAGGGGCGCTATAGTCACATTATCCATTACTGTCAGATGGGGAAACAGATTAAAGTTTTGAAAAACCATGCCCAACTCAGTACATAAAGATTGCACCGTTGCCGGATCAATCTTCATCAGATCTTTATTATTGGCGCGTTTATCCGAAAGCACATCTTCAATGTATATTTCGCCGTCTGATATCCGTTCCAGTTGATTTAGACAACGCAGCATGGTACTTTTTCCTGAGCCACTGGCACCGATTATACAGACTACTTCGCCTTGCTGAACCTCAAGATTAACACCCTTAAGGACTTCCAAATCGCCAAAAGATTTTCGGACGTTCACTAATTTTACCATACTCATATTCATTTCCCTATCTTTCGTAAATTCCCAGTTTCTTTTCCATCATATCAAATACTACCTGAATAATGGTTGTTAAGAATAGATAAATGGCGGCGGCATAAATGTAGTAAATCCATGACCCGGTTGCGCTTGCCATTGTTTTTGTGGTTCTCAGTAAATCAAATAACGCAATTGTAGATACCAGTGATGTATCCTTTAACAGCATGATCAGCTCGTTGCCTAATGGGGCAACCAGTCGTTTGTAAGTTTGGGGAATAATAATTTTTGTCATCGCCTGGCGATAGCTCATTCCCAAAGCCTTTGAAGCTTCCATTTGCCCGCCATCAATCGATTCAATCGCAGCTCGAATGATCTCGGCCAGATAAGCAGTGGCATTTAAAGAAAAGGCCACAAAGGCAGCAATCATCGGATTGACTGTAAAGGTAATGCCAGTTGCATCCAAATAAATAATTGGAATAGCATAAAAAATAATGAATAATTGCAGCAGCATCGGAGTGCCTCTGAAAAACCAGATATAAAACCAGGATAGCACGTTGGCTACCTTATTTTTCGAGAGTCGTCCCAGCGCAACCACTACGCCGAAAATGGCACCAAAAATAATTGCTACAATGGCAATCTCTAAGGTTACAATGGTTCCATCAAAAATTGCCCATAGTTGGGTTTCATTTAACACGTTGATCTTCCCTTCGTCATAAAAATTTGAACACTGACCCATGTCAGACTGCAGACAAAACCTTTTTCAACCATGTCTAGCATTACGCATCACTGAAAAAGACATTAACAGCTTAATTACTTTGTCTACAACCCTCACGAACATTTGCTCACGATGCGCAAATACACACAGGGTGAATTTCTTTTTTAGAGAACCGCGGGTTAAGCGTCGCGATAGTTTATCTCAATCACTTTCCGCCCGGTAAACAAATGAACAGGACTTGTCACAAAAACTGTACCAAGTCCTATTCCATTAATTTATTAAATTATTGACCATCCTATTCAATGACAACGAGTTTGGTATCGATATCTTTTGTCATGTCTTCGCCAAACCATTTCATGGAAATTTCTGTCATTTTACCGCTTTCCTGTAAAGATTTAATGGCTTCATTAAATTTTTCGGTTGTTGCTGTATCAGCTAAGCGAGCAGTTATCCCAATCGGTTCATTGGTTAAGACCTCTGAGCTGACCACATAGAGATCAGGATTTTGAGCAACATAGTACATTGCTACCCCAACGTCGGTAATGACGTTATCGATTTGTTTGCCCTGAAGTGCTGCAAACGCATCCAGCATGCCGTCAAATTTTTTGATTTCAACATTAACGCCTTCTTCAACCTTTAATTTTTCTGCGGCAATGTCAGCCGTCGTTTCAATTTGGGCACCCAGGGTTTTTCCTTCAAGTTCTTTGAAAGTTTTAACTGGAGTTGCATCTTTTCTTGAAACAATGACAATCCCATTGGCAACGTATGGATCTGTCATACTAAAGCCTTCAAGACGTTCTGGTGTAATACTTGTGCTGGAAATGATAGCGTCATATTGTTTAGCATTTAAACCGTTGAAAATACCATCCCAGGCTACTGTCTTAAATTCCACTTTAACCCCTAATTCTGCTGCTAAGGCATTGGCAAAGTCAATATCAAAACCTACTAATTCATTTTGATCATCTCGGAATTCCATTGGCAGGTAGGTATCATCAACACCAACACTTAACACACCATCCGCTAAAGCATCTTCCACTACAGTATCTTCCACAACAGCATCTTCTGATTTTTTAGATCCTCCGGTGGAACAGCCTGTCAGAACAAGTGCCGATAACAGTAACACAACCAGTGATAGACCTAATAATTTTCTTTTCATAGTCTTCTCCTTTCTAAATTCCTAATGTTGTTAATTATATATTATTTTGTAAACATTAACAAGTTTTTTTAAAACCGATGCATATTTAAACGACCTTAGAGGCATTTTATTCACATCCTATGAAAAGGTATTGATGAAAATCCCAATAATATTGATGCCACCTAACCAGGTTCCAATACTGCTCCCCAGGTTGGCAAAAACGACTACCATCAACACCTTGGTTACCTTGTTCCGCCAGAGGCCCTTGATGCTGCCGAGATCTTTAGGCAGGGATTCAAAATCTTCCACCTTTGGTTTCCGGAAATGGGCTTCGGTCATGCCGGCAAACCATCCCGCAGCCAGCAACGGATGGAGGGTAGTAATGGGGGCCGCCACAAAAGCTGTCAGTACTGAGAGAATATGTCCTCCAGCCAACAGGGTTCCTAATGCTGCCAGTAGACCAGTCCAGAGTATCCAGGTTTTCGCTTGCTCCCAGCCGGAACTGGGGTTTACAATAAAGGTCACCACAATCAGCGCCAGCAGAATGATCGGTATCATCCAGCCGATCACCTTGCCGACATTGGATTTAGGGGGAACAACCTCGAGCTCGGCGATATTCTGTTCTTTAACTATTTCTTCCTTGATCCCCGGCACATGGGCAGCGCCAAGGACGGCGACAACCTTATTTCCTGGAGCATTTTTTATTTTATAAGCCAGATATTGATCCCGTTCATCAACCAGATATTTTTTGACACCTTTAAAAGCTGAGCCCATTTCCGAAAGTGCTGCTGTCAGCATATCATCGGATTTGAGATTCTCCAGATCTTCTTCGGTAATTTCTTCGTCATCTACCACACTGAGGATAATTGAAAAAAGCACCTTGACCTTTTCCCATAAACTGCAGCCCCGCCAGATCCGGTTGAAGGTAATCTGGATGCTGCGATCAGCCAATACCAGCTCCGCACCGTACTCTTTGGCACAGGCAATCCCTTCCATCATTTCCTGACCGGATTCGATCCCGAATTGTTCAGCCAACTTTCGCTGATAGTTAGACAGCAGAATATTAACAAACATAAAACCAGCCCGTTTGCTTTTGATAATCTGAACCAGGTCGGTGTTAGACCATTTGTCTTTCTGGTTAATTGCTTCAAACCGCTGTTGATCCAGTTCGATACAGATGGAATCCGGCTGCTCCGTTTTTATCGTTTCCCGCACTTCATTGACACTGTTTTTGGAAACATGAGCCGTACCGATTAAAATAATTTCTTTGCCATGATAATCAAGCCGTGTAATATTTGACTCCAATGAACTTCCTTTCTTTAAAGGCGTATGCCGAAAAAACTAGTCAACGCAACATGATGCAAATTTCAATCACGCTGACCAGTTATCTTATGCCTCATTGCTGATATTAGTACAAGATCAACTTAGTTATTTAATCGACCACTTTTTATTTATCGATTTTTGCAACCGAACCACGAATATGAACCTCATGGGGCACATAAACATTTTTCACGGTGCGATCGCCATCTTTTTCACAGAGTTTAATCAGCATCCGCATGGCAATGGCACCAATGTCATACATCGGCTGGGCAACCGTCGTAATCTGTGGTTTGGTCCATTCAGCAATCCAGAAATTATTAAAACCACAAACACTGATATCCTCAGGAATTTTTTTACCCATCTCATCAGCGCAACGAATCGCCCCCAAAGCAGTCTGATCATTAAAACAGAAAACGCAGGTAAAATCAACCCCCGAATTAATGGCTTCCTTCATCATCGTGTAACCGCCTGAAAGGCTTAGCTTTTCTCTCAGAACGCGACTGTCATCAAATTCAATATTATTTTCTTCAAAAGCTTTGATAAAACCTTTTTTTCTCTCCTGATAAATGTAGCCTTCTTCCTGCTCATCAAAAAACAGCATGAATTTTTGATGACCCATTTTTATCAGCTCCATGGCTAATTCATAAGCTGCCATTTCATTATTAATCAAAACTCCGCTAAGCACTCCGCTGTCATCGGGAATACAACCTAACACTACCTCGCTCGGCGCATCAATCAGTTCCGCCTGCATTTCGTCACTGAGATCTTTGCCAACATAGATGATGCCGTCACATTGTTTTTCTACTAATACATTCAGGGATTTTTTTTCTTTTTCCGGATCAAAATCCGTATTACTCAAAATGATATTGTAATGGTAGATACCACAAACATCTTCAGCACCACGAACGATTTCGGTATAATAGGGATTGGTAATATCAGGGATCATGATCCCCATGGTATTGGTTTTTTGAATTTTCAGACTTCTGGCAATGGCATTGGGTTTATAGCCGGTTTTTTTGATGGCCTCCAATACCCGTTCCTTTGTCTCTTCGTTAACTAACGGAATATTATTGACAACTCGGGATACCGTTGCAACAGAAACATTGGCTTCTCTGGCAACGTCTACGATTTTTACTCTCATCTCTTTACCTTTCAAATTTCATAAACAATAGCACCAGCTCGCTATTAAGAGCCTTCTACCGCTTTAATGGCATCCAGGATTAGCTGCGGTGAACGGCGGCATTTTTCTTCTGACACGGCGCAGGGAGCAAAACGCAGCCCTTTTCGCAATGCCACAACAAATGTATTTTTTTCCATTAAATGGGTGCTGACTTCTTTGGGTTTATCGCAGGGGATACTGATAAAAAATCCATCACAATAGGTCACCATTTCCAAGCCGATTTTTTGGGCTTCTTCGACAAAGGCGGCCGCCCGGCGTCTTAAGATACTTTTATAGAAACTCTGTTCGGCCATCGCCTGGTTATATAATTCATCATTACTGAAAATTTTAGTGATCGTTTCCATCGCTCCCCGGGTGCCATTTGACCAGTTGCCACGGTTAGAATAGGTACAGGCATTGGCAAATTCAGTGGCGATTTCTTCGGTGGGGGCCACACAAAGAATAGCGCCGTTTCTCAGTCCGTACATGGTATAACCCTTTGAGCAGCTAAAGGCGTAGAGGGTCAGGACATTATCGGGCATTCCGGTCAGCATTTTCATAAACTGACGGGCTTCATCCCCTTCTCCGGCAAAATCGATGTAGGCCAGATCGACCAGCAGAATAATTTTTGACTCAGGCTGAGCCTTGGCCGTTTCGGTTACAAAGGTCTTGATCGCTTCCCATTCTTCCAGCGAAATGGTATAGCCGGTGGGGTTATGGGCTGGTGTATTGAGAACGGTTAACACTCGTTGCTGTTTTTCCAGTAGTTCCAGCATGCTTTTTTTCCAGCCTGCTAAATTGAATCCGCCCTCTTCATTATAAAGCGGAAAGGTGCTAATCTTTCGGTGATTTTCATCGGCAATCGTGGCGTAGGCTGCCCAATACCAGTCGGTCAGCAAAATGGCATCGCCCAGCTGGGTATAGTTGCAAAAAGCATTTCGGATCGCCCCCGTTCCCCCTGGGGTTGCCACGGCTCGGATATAACCTTTCGGTTTGTAGTCTTTAAAACAGGCTTCCGTAATCTTATCTAAAAATTCTGGCTGACCGGCCAGACCGGAATAATCGGCAATCAGATTATTGGGCAAATCTTTCAAGGTATTGTAGACTGATTTGAATGTTACCAATTCGCCATTATCATCCATCAGGGCTCCGATGGTTGAATTGATAACAGCTTCCGGTCCCAATTCTTTGGTACGTTTTGCTGCTTCTCCAGCAATTCTGAAGATTGGGTCGGTACCACCCTCTCTCAACGACGTTTCGATAACCATTTGCGCTTTTTTCATTTTTCCTCCCACTAAATCGATAATTTTTTTGTGAATTTCTTTCTTTCAGTTTCGTATAAATTATTCCCCAGGGTGTCAATGACGACAATCGCCGGAAAATCTTCGACTTCAATTTTTCGGATCGCTTCGGTTCCCAGATCTTCATAGGCGATTATTTCAACCGATTTGATACAGTCCTGCAATAGTGCCCCGGCTCCACCGACACAGGCAAAATAGACCGCATCATTACTCATCATGCTATTGATAACCCGTTCGCTGCGGTTGCCCTTGCCAATCATACCAGCCAGCCTGCGATCCAGAAGCTCCGGGGTATAGATATCCATTCGGCCGCTGGTGGTTGGTCCGGCTGAGCCAATAATTTCACCGGGTCTGGCGGGGCAGGGTCCGACATAATAAATTAATTCATCAGTAAAATCCATCGGTAAGTCCAGTCCTTTTTCCAGTGACTCCATCATGCGCTTATGCGCTGCATCTCGGGCTGTATAAATGATCCCCGAAATTCGCACATGGTCGCCAGATCTTAACTTTTTGCGTTCCTTTTTACTTAACGGTGTTTTAATCTCTACAACAGCCATTTTATAACTCCCTTTCCACATGTCGATTGACGTAACAGGAGATATTAACTGCCACCGGCAACCCGGCGATATGGGTCGGAAAGACTTCCACATTGACGCCCAGAACGGTGTTGACTCCGCCAAGTCCCATCGGCCCGATGCCCAGCGCATTACTGGCTTCCAAAAGGTAATCTTCCAGAGCTTCAATATGTTCTAGTGGATTATGTTTCCCCAACGGCCGGCTTAGGGCTTCCTTTGCCATAATTGCTGCTTTTTCCATCGTGCCGCCAACACCGACGCCGACCACGATCGGTGCGCAGGCATTGGGACTGCCGGTTTCCACCGTCTGGAGGACAAACTCTTTAACGCCCGCCATACCATCTGAAGGTTTTAGCATTTTCAGAGCACTGGTATTTTCACTGCCAAAGCCCTTAGGTAAGATCTTTATTTTTAATCGATCCCCCGGAACAACCTGATAATGAATCACCGCCGGGGTATTATTCCCGGTATTCGTTCGGATAAAAGGATCAGCAACCACCGATTTTCGCAGGTAGCCTTCCTCATATCCTTTGGCAACCCCCGCCTGGAGGGCCTCTTCAAGACTGCCCCCGGCGATGATCAGATCCTGCCCAAAAGACACAAACATTACCACCATACCCGTGTCCTGACAAATAGGGATATTTTTATTTTTAGCTACTTCAAAATTACAGAGCATGGTTTCCAGAATCTCTTTACCATTTTCCGATTCCTCTGACCCCTTTGCCCGACGCAGTCCTTCCACCATGTCTGCTGATAAAAAGGTATTGGCTTCAATACACATTTCTGCAACATGATCGATAATCTGCTGAATTCCAATTCTCTTCACTGCACTCTCCTTATTGTTAATCTTTTTCTATAAATTTTCAATTTGATCATCGCATTCTTCTTCAATTTGTTTCGCTTTTTCTTTTCCAACTCTGACGGAGTGAACGGAAAGATAGATTCCACCAAAGAGAATAACGAAATAAAAGGTAATCAGACGCCAGAGAATCATCGCCACCGCTGTATTGCCAGGTCCGTAAATCGGTCCAAATAAAAGCAAAAACCCTGCTTCGGCACCCCCGGCTGCTCCCGGCGTGGGTACAAAGGCCACTGCCACATAAAGAATAGCCTGAAGCGAAATGATGGTGAGAGCATTGATCTCGTTCAAGCCCAATGAACGATACACACAATAATTGACTAAATAAAAGATCAGGATCTGTAAAATGGAAATAGCGAACATTTTTAAGGTCTGCATTTTATGATTCTTTAATGCCTCAATAGCGAGCTGGTATTCCTTGATAAAGTGATTCACCTTTTCAACATATTTCTCGGCATTTTTTAAAATACGAAGCTTTAACAAAAGCCCTACACAAGCCATCATAATTCCTTTTGCTGCATTAGCATTAAAGGCTAAAATAAATATTAACACAACCCCGGCAATGTTCACAATTAAACCAATCCCAATCAGCCATTTGGCCGCATCCAGACTCTGGTGCAGTGTCGTAATACTGAGTATTGTAGCAATGATGGCCAAAAAGGTAACCGAAACTTGATACAGTGCATATTTTTGAACCAACACTGCCGTACCCGAACCAAATCCATAATTATTTTTAGACATTTCATAAAGCTGAAGGGGTTGCCCCCCGGTAGCACTGGGCGTGATTAAATTATAATACTGACCGATCATCATTACGGTCCAGGCAAAATGAAAGGTTTCACTGGGATTATCCCGCCGCATCAGTTTTAACAGCAGATAGGCTTCCAATACCCAATAGCCAAACACACAACCAATCCCAAGAAGAAGACAATAACCATTAGCCTGTTTAATTGTTCTTAAAAAGGTTTCCGGATCAACTTGCGTTAAGATAACAATCGCTGTTGCACTGATTAGCAAAACAAAAAACAAATAGCTCGAGTATTTTTTCCAAAATTTTGATTTCCAAAACTTTTCTTTACTTCCTGCTTGATCCATTGTGTACCATCCTAATTTCAATTGAATTAATTATAACACACTGTTATGGTAAAGTAATGTCATTTTCAGCTATTTTCATGAAATTTTCATAAATTTTCAGACTAAATCAATCCCTGAAAACCGTGCTGTCGCAGTGCTTCGTATAAGACAATGTTGACAGCATTGGAAAGGTTCAGGGAACGGGCCTTTTCATGATTTCTCATCGGGATACGAAACCGGTTATCGGGGTGGGCTTCATGGATTTCTGGCGGAATTCCGGCGGTTTCTTTTCCAAACATCAGAAATGCTTCCTGATCATATTCGATCTGGTGATAAAACTTAGTGGCTTTGGTTGTCAGAATATAAATTTTTGCCGCGGAATTCTTTTCCACAAACTGATCAAATGAATCGTAGACGCTGACATTAACAAGCTCCCAATAATCGAGACCAGCCCGTTTCAAGTGTTTTTCGTCCAATGAAAAACCCAGCGGTTTAATCAGATGAAGATTCGTCTCTGTCAATGCACAGGTTCTAGCAATGTTTCCGGTATTCTGAGGAATTTCTGGTTGATATAGGACAATATTCATATTGTTTCCCTTTCATTTTGAGTTATTTTTTATTCATTTTATTATAATCGAAATCGAAAAAAAGCCCAATTTCTTTCTTTTTTAAGATCATCCCGGAAATCCGGGATGATCTCAACACCAACAAAGAAATTGAACTTTTGTTAATCGTCATTTGTAACAATCATTTATTGCAGGGTATCCCCTTTGATATTATTTTTCTTTGAATCCGGTTTTTGATTACTTTTTGGCAAAACAATCGAAAAAGTACTGCCTTTATTTGGAATCGAGTCAATTTTGATTTTGCCATTATGCTTTTTGACGATATAGTCAGCAATATTCAAGCCCAGCCCGACACCACCGGTTTCCCGGTTTCGGGCATCATCAACCCGGTAAAAGCGGCTAAAGACTTTTGCCTTTTCTTCTTCGGTAAGCCCAATTCCGGTATCTTTAACCTCGATAACCAGATGTCTTTTCCCCTGGACGAGACATAATTGCACCTTTCCACCAACCGGCGTATATTTAATGGCATTATCCACTAAAATTCGAACCGCCTGTTTAAGCCGTTCTTCATCCCCCCGATATTGGATCCCCAGTGAAATGTTCTCACTTAACTCAATTTCCTTTTCATTAGCCAGTTCGGTCATCAGATCGACCATTTGCTGACACATCGAAGACAAGTCAAAAACTTCCTTGTCAATCGCCAGCCGCTGATTTTCAGCCTGAGCCAGCAGCAATAACTCTGAAATGAGTTTTGCCATGGTTTCACCTTCACTGGCAATGTTGTTCAACCACTTCATATTATCCTTGATCTGTTCATCTTCTTTGAGCTTCAGCACCTCAACATTGGTTTGGATCACCGTCAGCGGGGTTCGCAGTTCATGGGAAGCATTGGCGATAAATTTCTTCTGATCTTCAAAGGTATCTTTGATCGGCTGCAGCGATTTTCCGGCCAGAAAATAGCTGATGGGAATCAGCACCGCAATGGAACCTAAACCAATCAAAAACAAAAATGAAATCACATAGGCAATAATTGATCGTTCGGTCGAAATTTGCTGAAAGACCTGAAGGACATAGTCGTTTGAATTATTGGAATATGGCAGGGTATATACCCGATACTCGATATTTTCTGAGACCAGCAAATCAAACTGCGGGGTTTCATTTTTCTTGATGGCCAGCTCATAACCCAGCATGATCAAGCTGCGGTCTTCCACCTTCATCGATTTTACCACTCGGCTGCTGTCCCACATAATAAATTGATAACCAAATTTGTCGTGAACCGAGTCCCCGGAATTGATCGGTTGGGAACTTGTTTGTCCGTTGTTTGCTATGATTTCCTTGGCTACCGTTGTCAAATACATCTCTCCGGAAAGACCGAGGCTCCAGTTGACTAAAAAACCCAGAAGAAAGATAAATATAAACATGAAAATAACCAGGATCAGCGTATTGAAAAGGGTAATCTTGCGCTTGATTTCTTTAAACATGGGCCTTAACTCTCCAACCTATTTTTTCCCAAGCGTATAGCCTACCCCTCGGATGGTATCAATTTTAACTTGGGTATCGATAATTTTTTTACGCAGATTATGAACATAGATTTCAATATTGTTTTCATTGACTTCTTTATCAAAGCCCCACACCCGATCCAGAATCTGTTCCCTCGTAAAAACCTGATTAGGGCGCTTTAACAGCATTTCCAGAATCTTCGCTTCCTTGACAGACAGCTTGAATTCCTTATTTTCGGTTTGTAAGATGTTCTTTTTGGTATTGAAGCTGACATCTTCAAAGACAATTGTCTCGCCCTTAATGCCATGATCTGGACGGCGTCCCAGGGCGCGAATTCGGGCAAACAGTTCTTTAGCTGAAAACGGTTTGATCAAATAGTCATCGGCGCCCAAATCCAGTCCTTTCACCTTGTCATCAATGGTGCCCTTGGCTGTCAGCATCAGCACCGGGGTGTTAATTCCCTGGTCACGGATCTGCTGCAGAATTTCAATCCCGCTTTTGATCGGCAGCATAATATCTAAAACAATGACATCATAAATAGGGTTCAGTGCAAATAACAGACCTTCCTCCCCATCGTTGGCAATGTCACAATCGATGTTTTGTATTTTACATAATTCCTGGAGTGCATCGGTTATTTTTTTTTCGTCTTCTACAAATAATATACGCATAAAGCGACTCCTTCCGTATTTTGAATTTTGATTATAAGCTAACATCTAATTATAGAGCTGAAATCTTAAAGCTATATAAAACAAGGAAAATATGATATTATTTTAAGGTAATCAAAAACTACCGTACCGACCAATTGTTAATCTGTTATGACAATTGTCGCTACTGCTTTTATCTTTTTCATTTATCGATTGGTTATGGAGGTTCCCATGAAAGAAATACTCATTATTGAAGATGATAAGAAAATATCCCGGATCATTGAACTGCAGCTTAAGCATGCCGGTTTTGAGACGGTTAAAGCTTTTACCGGTCGGGAAGGAATTAAAGCCTACCATCAAAATCCCGCCTTTGATCTGATTTTACTTGATCTTATGCTGCCGGAGGTCTCTGGCTATGATGTTCTTAAATATATCAAGGCGCAGAATCATCACCTGCCGATTATCCTGTTAACCGCCAGGGATGATACCCGTGATGTGGTAACCGGTTTTGAGCTAGGTGCCGATGATTATGTAACTAAGCCCTTTAATTTTGAAGAACTGCTGGCTCGGATCAAAGCTAATATCCGAAAAAATACACCGGAAGCAGCGCTGAACACGCATCTGGTTTTTAAGGACATTGAGATCGATCTGGATGCCTTCAGCGTTAAACGCCAATCCCAGAAAATCACCTTATCCCGGACTGAATTTGATCTGTTTTACTATCTCGTACTCAACCATGATCTGGTTCAGTCCCGGGAACAAATACTCACCAAGGTATGGGGCTTTGATTATGACGGTGGCGATAATATTGTGGATGTTTATATCAAATACCTGCGCGATAAAATCGACCGTGATTTTGCTGAGAAATTAATTCAGACCGTTCGGGGGCGGGGCTATGTGGTTCGATAAGCTGAATATCCCCGGTCGAAAAAAACCGCTGAAAATATATCATCGTATCGTTTTCTTTTTTATTCTGGCTCTCACCGCAGTTCTGACGCTGTCGTTTTTAATGGTGTTCTTTTTTTCGCAGCAACTGATTTTAAATGAAAGTAAATCCACGATGATCCGGTTTAATAATTACGTTATCAATACTCTGGATGAAAACATGCCCACCCTGCTCAGTTTACCGACCAATCAGCGACTGGAGTTCATCTCTGATAAACTGTACCCCTATGTCAAGGATAATTCCCTGATTGCCTATCAGCTTAACGATAACCAGGGCAATCTTTATCAGTCATCGGAAATTCTGACCGATTTGCTAGTTGCCGAAAATCTGGAACAATACAATTTTGATTTATTCGAGTTCAGCTTTAATGATGATAATGATCAGACGATCTCAGTAAACTCCCTGCGTTACAACCAGATCGAATACTATTACCTGGGCTCTTACTACGTTCTCGAGGACGGGGATATTATCTATCTCCAGATTATCAAAAATCTCAATGACAGTTACGTGTTTATGACAACCTTGTTTGCTCTGATGATTTCCATCAGTATTCTCGGCTTGGTTGCGATTATCCTGCTTGGTATTTACGGTACTAAACAAACCCTTAAACCGTTGATCGAGATTTCGGAAACCGCTAAAAACATCACTGAAAATAACCTCAATGTGCGAATCGAAGAGACCGGTAATAAGGATGAACTGGATCAACTGATCATCTCGCTGAACCAGATGATTAGAAAACTGGAGTCGGCTTTTAATAACCAGAAGCGATTTGTTTCTGATGCCTCCCATGAGCTGCGAATTCCCCTGACGGTCATTCAGGGCTATATCGATATTTTATCAGATTGGGGCAAAAACGACCCGCAGTTGCGGGATGAATCGATCGAGGCGATTCAAGATGAAATTCAGGGCATGAATATGATGGTCGAAGACTTATTATTGATTACGCGCATTGAAAACAATTATTTTGATGAAGATTTTATTATTATTGATGTTTCGGTGCTATTGGAAAAGATTTTTTATCAGTGTCAAATGATTGACCCGGATCATGATTACCTCATGGAATCCTGTGATCATGCCTTTGTCCGGGGCAATGAAGGTCTGTTGATTCAAGCCATCCGGGGTCTTCTCGACAATAGCCGCAAATATACTCCCCTTGGTGGAACCATCACCCTGAGCTGTCGGGTTTGCAATAAAAAAATGAATGAAATCTCGGTCAGCGATAGCGGCTGTGGGATTCCCCGATCCGAACTTGAAAAAATCAAAGCGCGCTTTTACCGCATCAGCAGCGATCGTTCCCGAGCAACTGGAGGTTCCGGTTTGGGTTTATCGATTATTGACAGCATCGTTAACATTCATCAGGGCAAACTGATAATTACCAGCGAACTCGGTCAGGGTACCAAAGCTTCGATCTTTCTTAAAAAAAATTAACCGTGATCGACAAACCCCGTACCGACCAATTGTTAATCTGTTGGATGCTGCAAGGCAGACAACATGATGTAACAATTGTTGGTACTAGTTGATCCTATATTAACAGCAATCTGCAAATGTTAATTTTATCATACCGTTAGTACATTAAAGGCATTCTGAGAAAATCTGCACCGCCTGATCAATTTCTTCGTTGGTAACGACTAAAGGTGGGACAAAACGGATGGCATTGCTGCCGGCAGTGATTAGGAGCAAGCCTTTTTCCATCGCTTTGGCGACGATGGCACCCAGATCGGCATCAACCTGAACGCCGACAATCAGCCCCATTCCGCGAACCTCTTTAATGGTTGGATGGTCTTTTTTCAAGGCTTCCAGTTTGGTTTTCAGATAGTCCCCTTTTTCAACCACCGCTTCAAAAAATCCCGGTGCCGTCAAGGTTTCAATGACATATTTGGCCGTGGCAGTCACAAATGGATTGCCCCCAAAGGTGGAAGCATGGGTACCTGGGGTAAAGACTTCGGCCACATGATCTTTGGCAATAATGCCGCCGATGGGGACCCCGCCCCCTAAGCCTTTAGCCATGGTCACCACATCCGGCACGACACCGTATTGCTGATAGGCAAAGAGTTTTCCCGAACGGCCAATCCCCGTTTGAACCTCGTCAAAAATCAGCACGATGTTTTGTTCATCACAGATTTTGCGGACTTCTTTTAAATAGTCCGGATCAGCGGGATATATTCCCCCTTCACCCTGAATCGGTTCTAAAATAATCCCACAGGTTTTAGGGCTGATCTGAGCTTTCAGCGCATCGATATCATTGTAGGGCACATGATAAATTTCCGGCATCAGGGGTTCCAGGTTTTCCTGATATTTGGGCTGACCGGTAGCGGTAATCGCGGCATAGGTTCGGCCATGGAAAGACTGATTCATGGCAATGATTTCCACCGCTTCCTTATTTTTCTTGAGCTTGCCGTAAACCCGGCACAGTTTCAAGGCCGCTTCACAGGCTTCTGCCCCGCTGTTGCAAAAGAAAACCTTGTCCAGTCCGCTGGCTTTGGTCAGCATCTCGGCCAGTTCAATTCCCGGTTCAGACCAGTAAAGATTGGAAATATGCACCAGTTTTTCCATTTGCGCCTGCATCGCCGCCAACACCCCCGGATGGGAATGACCGAGCGCATCAACAGCGATTCCAGCGACAAAATCCAGATATTCTTTGCCCTCATGATCAGTCAGGACACAGCCCTGACCCTTATCAAATACCAATGGAAAACGTTTATAGGTTTCCATGATCACATTGTTTCCTCGTGTTATTAAATCCATTTTGTCCTCCTAAATAATGGAACGACGAATCATCGTTCCCACCCCGGCGGCAGTGAACAGTTCCAGTAACATGGAGTGCTCCACCTTGCCATCTAAAATATGTACTGAATTGACCCCCTGGTTCAGAGCGTCGACGCTGTTTTCCACCTTGGGAATCATCCCGCCGGAGATAATTCCTTCTTCAATCAGCTTGGGCACATTTTCAGCAAAGAGCCGCCGAATAATCGAATCCGGATTGTCTGGGTCCATATAGACTCCATCGGTATCGGTCAGATAGATCAATTTTTCAGCCTTCATTGCTTTAGCAATGGCATAGGCTACATGGTCCGCATTAATGTTATAGCTCTGACCGGTTTTATCGGTGCCTATTGGGGCAATTACCGGCAGGTAGTCGTCTTTTAACAAGGTGTTTAAAAGACGGTTATCAACATGGATAATATCTCCGACAAAACCGATGTCCAGATTATTGACAAATTTCTTTTTAACCTTGATCATCCCCCCGTCCTTGCCGGAAAGCCCGACGGCGTTCATTTCACGGTTCTGGAGCAGCTGCACAATTTCTTTATTGATTTTTCCGGATAAGACCATTTCGGCAACTTCGACTACCTTCTCGTTGGTGATTCGCAGACCCTCGACAAATTCAGTGTGAATCTCCAGATCACTCAGCATCCCAGATATATCTTTACCACCGCCATGAACAATAATCAGACGGATGCCAACCAGCCGCATCAGCGAAATATCATCCATCACCGATTGCTTTCTGGCCTCATCATACATAAAGCTGCCGCCATATTTAATGACCATGGTTTTCTTTTTAAACTGTTGGATATAGGGCAAGGCTTCAATTAGAATCTTGGCCTTTTCAATATATTTTTCCATTTATTACTCTTTTCTTTTTTTAACTTCGATAATCGCCATTGATCTTAACATAGTCATAGGACAGATCACAACCCCAGGCTACTGCTTTTTCGTCGCCTTCTTCCATTTCAACCGAAATATAAATATCCGTTTCGGATAAAACTTTTTTCGCTTCATCTTCATCAAAAGCGATCGGGGCACCGTCATTTAGAAGAGTGATCATCCCAGCCTGACTGGAAAAAACCAGCGAAACCTTTAATGGATCAAAGTCGGCCCCGGAATAACCCAGGGCACAGAGCACTCGTCCCCAGTTGGCATCTTCGCCAAACAGCGCTGTTTTGACCAGACTGGAGGTGATCACCGATTTAGCCAGTTTGCGGGCATCATCCTTTGTTTTGGTGCCATGGACTTCCACTTCGACAAACTTGGAAGCACCTTCGCCGTCGCGAATGATTTTTTTAGCCAGAGTTTTATGAACATAGATAAAGGCTTCTTTAAAGATCTCATAATCCGGGGTGTTTTCCTGCAAGAGTTGATTGCCGGCCAACCCATTGGCAATCACCGTGACCATATCATTGGTGCTGGTATCGCCATCGACAGAGATCATGTTATAGGTATCCACCGTCGTTTCTTTCAGGAGTTTATCCAGCAGAGCCGGTTCAATCTTCACATCGGTGGTCACAAAGGATAACATCGTGGCCATATTGGGATGAATCATCCCAGAGCCTTTGGCCATCCCTCCAATCTTCACCGACTTCCCAGAAATTTCCACTTCGATGGCGATGGTTTTTTGAATTGTATCGGTGGTCAGAATGGCATTGGCGGCAGTATCACCGTCTTTCTCAGTATTTCCCAGTTTTTCTCCCAGACTCTCAATACCAGACAAAATTTTCTCCACTGGCAAGATCACCCCGATAACCCCAGTTGAGGCAATCAGTATATCCTCGGGCTGTAAACCCAAAACCGCTGCTGCCTTAGTAGCTGTAGCTACCACTGCTTCTTCCCCTTTTTGTCCGGTGCAGGCATTGGCGTTGCCGCTGTTGACCACTACCGCCTGCTTATAGGGATTATTCATAACTTTATTACACCAGAGAATCGGTGCCGCCTTGACAACGTTCGTTGTTGTCATAATGCTCGTTGCGCCTGGCACTTCCGATAAAATCATCGCCAGATCATTTTTTTCATTTTTTTTGAGGCCGCAATTGATCCCACCGGTTTTAAAACCTGTGGGTGTTGTTACTCCGCCGGTCTTTATTACTTTCATGTCTTTACTCCTCATATTATAATAACTTATCCGAATTTTTGTTTAGATTGGGAAATCGGCAATAAAGTCGATGCCGATTTTTTCGGCCAGACCAAAACAGATATTCATATTTTGAACGGCCTGCCCGGCGGCACCTTTAATCAGGTTGTCAATAGCACCGACCACAATGACGTGGTTAGTGCGGGGATCAATAGTCAGCCCAATGTCGCAATAATTGGTTCCTTTCACCCAGCGGGTTTCCGGCATCCGGTTTTCCAGGATTCTGACAAAATATTCATCGTGATAAAAGTCTCTGTAAATCGCCTTTACCTCTTCCAGGCTCAGGTCTACCGTTAACTTGGCATAGGATAAGGCCAGAATTCCGCGGTTCATCGGAACCAGATGGGGGGTGAACAGAATATTAAAGTTCTGCCCATTTAACAGCCGCAATTCCTGCTCAATTTCCGGAGTATGCCGATGGGACCCAATTTTGTAGGCCTTGATGGTTTCATTACATTCCGAGTACATCAGCTCGGTGATCGTTCCCCGACCAGCTCCAGTTACCCCCGATTTAGCATCGACGATAATACTGCCAGTATCAATGAGATTGTTTTTTATAAGCGGTGCCAGGCTTAAAATACTACAGGTTGTATAGCAGCCAGGATTCGAAATAAGCTGGGCTTTTTTTATCTCCTCCCGATGCAATTCGCATAATCCGTATACCGCTTCATTAAGTAATGGATGATTAAAATGTTCGGTTTTGTACCAGTCTTCATAGATCTCAATATCTTTAAGCCGAAAATCGGCACCCAGATCAATGACCTTTGTTTTCTTTAGCACATCGGCTGTAACCGTTTTGGATGCAATGCCATGAGGCAAAGCCAGAAATACTACATCCGACTTTTCTGCTAGCGCCTTGATGTCCGTTGCTTCGCAAACCAGATCGGTAATGCTTTCAAAATTTCCGTAAACATCACTGAATTTTTGTCCAGAAAAGCTTCTGGTTCCGATTGTCACCACTTCTACTTCCGGATGCCGCATTAAAATTCGGATCAGTTCCTGTCCGGCATAACCAGTTCCTCCGATAACAGATGCTTTAATCATTTTATTTTCCTTTCCTTTCTTAATGCCTTTATTTTAAGAATAGTAAGAGTTTAGGCAAACCGGATCGCACCATCGATTCCCACAAGAATCAGTTCGAAGTTTATCTACAATCTTAATATTCTATTTTTCTTCCCCTTAATAATCCACCATCACAAGTTCTTTAAATATTTATTTTACCAAAATAAATGATGTCTGTCTGTTAGTTTATGAAATTTATTAATTCTTATTTCTATATTATACTCGACTCACAATGTATAATCAAGCGTTTTTTATGCATAAATATGAATTAATTATAAAATTTTTCTTTTTATACTTGCATTCCACATAAAATAATTGTATAATAATTCATATCATTAAGTTGATTATACAAACGAGATTATTATCAGGAGGATATAAAATTGAAGAAAAAAGTAATTCTTGCCTATTCCGGTGGATTGGATACGACCACCATTATACCATGGCTTAAAAATACCTACGACTACGATGTTATTGCTGTCTGTGTGGATGTGGGACAGGGCACCGAACTGGAAGGCCTTGAAGAACGAGCCCTTGCTTCTGGAGCCAGCAAGTTATATATCGAAGACGTTACCGATGAGTTTGTCGAAGACTTTGTCTGGCCAGCCCTTAAAGCTGACGCTATTTATGAAAAAAAATATTTGTTGGGTACTTCTCTGGCTCGTCCCTTAATTGCCAAGGTTTTGGTAAAATATGCAGAATTGGAAGGCGCCGAAGCCATCTGTCACGGCGCTACTGGTAAAGGCAACGACCAGGTCCGTTTTGAGCTGACCATTGGCGCTTTAGCACCGCAATTGAAAATCATTGCCCCCTGGCGAATTTGGGATATTAAATCCCGTGAAGATGCCATGGACTATTGTGTCATGCATGATATCAAGGTGCCGATGTCGATCAGCAACAGCTACAGCCGCGATAAAAACATCTTACATATGAGCCATGAAGGTCTGGAGTTGGAAGATCCTTCTTTAGAACCACAATATAAAAAATTACTGCAAATGACAACACCATTGGAAGAAGCGCCTGATGAAGCAGAAATTGTCAGTCTTGACTTTGAAGAAGGTATTCCGGTCCGATTAAACGGTGTTGCAATGACTGGCCGCGAACTGCTTGAAAAACTCAATATTATTGGCGGACGTCACAGCATTGGCGTCGTGGATCTCATTGAAAACCGGGTGGTCGGGATGAAATCCCGCGGGATTTATGAAACCCCCGGCGGTTCAATCCTTTATAATGCCCACGAAGAATTGGAACACATGTGTCTCGATCGTCAAACCTTTGGCTTTAAACAACAGGCTGCCGTTAAGTTTGCTGAACTAGCCTATAATGGCGAATGGTACACCCCCCTTCGTGAAGCGCTGACTGCTTTTGTGGATGAAACCCAAAAAACGGTTACCGGAAATGTTCGTATAAAACTTTATAAAGGCAATATTATCCTGATTGGTGTAACCTCACCTTACTCACTTTACAATGCTGAAATTGCCAGCTTTACCACCGGCGATCTCTATGATCATAAAGACGCTGAAGGGTTTATCCATTTATTTGGCTTACCGCTTAAGGTTCGTGCTTTAATGCGACTCAGCCGAGAAGAAAAAGGGGAATAAAATAACATGAAAAAAATGTGGGGAGGTCGGTTTTCTAAAAAAACCGACCTTTTAACTGATGATTTTAACTCGTCCATATCCTTTGATCAACGCCTGTATAAACAGGACATCACTGGAAGTATTGCCCATGCTCGAATGCTTGGGAAACAGAATATTATTGATCCCCAAGAATCTGAACAGATTATCGAAGCTCTGGAAGCGATTCTTGTCGACATCGAAGCCGGAAAGATCGAATTTTCGGTGTCGATGGAAGATATTCATATGAATGTCGAAGCCATTTTGACCGAACGGATTGGTGATGTCGGCAAAAAACTGCACACCGGCCGCAGCCGCAACGATCAGGTTGCCACCGACATGCGACTCTATGTTAAAGAGATTGCCGATGACAGCAAATCACTGATCCAGAACCTGATCCTGACCCTGCTGTACCTGGCCGAAGATCATACAAATACCATCATGCCTGGCTATACCCACCTGCAGCGAGCCCAACCGATCACCTTTAGTCATCACCTGATGGCTTATGTCGAAATGTTTAAGCGGGACATGATCAGAATGACTCAAGTCAAATCCATGGCCGATACCTTACCACTGGGTTCAGGCGCCTTAGCGACCACCACCTATCCACTCGATCGGGAAGCGGTTGCTCTTGAGCTGAATTTTTCGGCGGTATCGCTAAACAGTCTGGATGGGGTTTCCTACCGAGATTTCTGTCTTGATTTCCTCGAAGCTGCATCTGTCTTAATGATGCACCTCAGCCGCTTTTCTGAAGAGATTATCCTCTAGTGCAGCAGCGAGTTTAATTTTATCACCTTAGATGATGCCTTTAGCACTGGAAGCAGCATTATGCCCCAGAAAAAAA
>JAQUWM010000021.1 GCA_028692885.1 Acetobacterium sp.
CTTCTCTGAGGATTTCCAGTACGATGGTTGCTTTTTCCTCAGGGGTCCAGGTTCGTCGTTTTTTACTCATGTGTATAGTTTATCTTATTTTCTGGATTTTGTGTCCAACTATTTGTGAACATTATATTCTGTCAATCAGAGGCATTGAGCAAATTTATGAAAAATGTATTTACATGAAGTCGAGTATATATTTCGCTTATGGAATGGTCACGACAGAGAATATTATCCCTGTGGCCTATTGTGTTAGGAAGGGAGATTTGAACCTAGGGTGATTATTTATATGTTTTTGTTAAGTATGTTCGACCAATTATTTTATTTACTAAAAAATATATTGACAAAGACAAAGATACATCGTACAATAATTACAACGTTGAGATACGACGTTGTAATTATTCGAAAATAGAAAGTGAGATTCAATTATGGCAACACTAACAGTTCGTTTATCAAAAGAGCAAATGCAACAACTTGAAGAAGCTGCTGCGAAAAAGAAACAATCAGTATCGGTCTATGTTATAGAACAACTCTCACTAAACAGGGAGCTAGGTGAAAACACTCTTACGCAAGAAGAAGTCTTGGATCGTGTGGATATAAAAATAGAGTCAGGTAAGTCTTTTACAATACCAGATCTTTTTGACCTAGAAGAATGGCAGAAGTTTACGAACACAGTTTCGATTGGACGTGTATTCAGAATTGCATCAAAAAAACCCAATAGTGCTGTATCAAAAGTTGCAGACTTTATTGAAAAGAAATCAGGAAAACCAGCGGTTTATAGAAAAAAATAATTAAAAAAATTGATTTCGCATGCCCCGGCCAACGTCCGGGGCTTTGTTCGTTGCATCATTAACTACATAAAGTTAAACGCCCTGTTCTTCGTTATTATCGCAGCGATCTAGGCTAAATTAACGATCAACATTCTCGCCATCGTCCTGCCCTGCTTGTCAGAGCGAACGGCTTATCAGTCCATTTGGGTTCAATATCGGAGCCAGGTCGCTTTGATTCCCCCCACAGCCGAACCTCACTGTGAAAAGTTATATTGTTCGCATAAAAGGCTGTGTTTCATAACCATTTACTTACGGGAATTTTTAAAATCAACGGTGGTTAATCACTTTCTATTTATAGCCTATAAGGCTGATAATTCGGCAAAGGGGGCAGAAGAAACCGGCAGTTGCCAAAAGGAGAAGAATTAAAAGAGTACTACACTCCGTCTTATAAAAGCATATACTTCTACCCACGCATCCGGCTTAACGCCCGAGGCTTTGTTCGTGGCTGGCAATACTGTTGGTTGGTCTTGCGCCCTGGTCTCCGCTTGCGCTACGACAAGGCGGTTGCTACTTTGTTCTAGCGCCTTCGACCTGGCCTGCCGGCCAGAGCGAGCGGCTTATCAGCGTTTTGGGTGCGCTGCTGGCACCGGGCCGGCCGGCCTCCGCTGGCGGCGCACCGCCAACTACCCCCGGCCGCCCCTTACGGCGGGGTTCGATCAACGCCGTCGGCTTACTGTCTCCATTTGATTTTAATGTCGTGATACCTGCACCCAGTTTATAATTCTACAAAATTCTGCAAAAATCAATCAACCTGTACCAAATATGACCATAGTTTTCTGTTATGGTATAGCCAATGTCATGATGCGGTTTAAATGCTGCAAACAATCTGAAGGAATGAGGAATAGAAATGAAAAAAAATTTAATGTTATGTTTGGTTGTTGGTTTATTTGCATTGATTTTAGCAGGTTGTCAGAATACCAGCCGTGCAACGGTTGATGAACAATTTATGTCCAGTTTGTCAACTGCGCTGGAAGCCCGTTGGGCGCTATCCACAAATACGGAGAATCAGAAATTCATCAACGGTTCAACTGAACATCGAGAATTATATACAAAATTTGTTGATGCTGAATTAAACGAGCTTAGCCAATATAAAGACAAAGAGTTTGAAAATGCGGCACTTCAGGCATTGGCCTTAGAGTATATTGGTTTGCTGGACACCCAGAAAGATTCTTTGCAATATGTTGTGATGGACTTTAACAAATACAATGAGATGTGGTTCCCGGCCTTTAATAAGCGTTCGCAGTTAATTAAGCAATTTGTTAATAATTATGGTTTAAAAGTTTCGGACAAGTATACCGTAACACTAAACGATATGATCAATAATTCTGAAAAGGTGACGGCTGATGAAAAAGAAACAGCGGCCGTTCAAGCAATGCTTCGTTCGATACAATTTGTTGTTATTGATGATTCTTACAGTTGGAAAAAATACCAGGCAACCGTTGAAAACACGAGTGGGAGTAATTTTACTAATTTTAGTTTAACCATCAATTTAATGGATGGCAGTGGCGCCATCTTAGGCACAACCTATGCCAGCGTTGCAAACTGGTCAAATGGCCAAAAAGCAAATTTTGAATTCTCAACGGATAAACAATTTACCACAACCGATTTGTCTGCCAATTATGCTGTTTAACCGGGTTGGTTTCATGGTTATAGAATTTTCGTTTGGCAAGTAAAAATAGCCTTGATGCGAAAGTATAAATTATTATAGCCAATTTTTTAACTGTGGCGTATAATAAAAAGTGCAGGAAAAAATATAAAAGTTGCAGCAGGTACATTAATACTATGCTGTCAATACAAAGGCTAAACTTAAATTTATGATTATAACCAAAATAGCATAAAAGAGGTATGTGTGAATGGGTAACGTTATCAATTCCAATGATCAGATGATCATCAAAATCAATGAAGTGCTTCAAAATAAAAAAGATGCCGTGGTTAATATTGTCAATGACAAATTGACCATTTCTGTTTTTGCGCTTCTGGAGCAGAATTTAAACAATGTCAAAGAGATCAATCTGGTAATTCGTGACACCCGGTTTGTGCCGCAGCAGGCAGAAATCGCTCACGAATTCGAGATCAATCCCACCGATGTGTTGTTTAATGCTTATGACATCACCGAAAAGAATAAGCTGAAGCACTTTGCCAAAGCCAAAACCATGCACGATTTCATTGACAAGCACATCAACATCCGCCGCGCCAATCACGGCGTCAAGATCGGCAGCAATGTGTTGATTATTGATGATAATTTTATGATCCAGGGTTCGTCTTCTCTGGAAGTCTCCAATAAACTGAGCCGGGATCAGTCCCGCAGCATTAATTTTGACACTATGCTCAGCGGTACTGCTGATAAGGATCAGATTGTATCAGCCCTGGAAGTGTATAAACAGATCTGGTTCAATGATCAGGTATCAACGGATTATAAAGAAGAATTGCTGCAAAGCCTTCAGTTTATCTACAAAGAACACGCCCCGGAATTTCTGTATTATTTCACCCTCAATGAATTGTTTGGCCATCAGCTGGATGCTGGTGTGGAACGATTTGAAAAAGACAACAACAACTTCAAAAAAACAAAGATCTGGGATATGCTCTATGATTTTCAAAAGGATTGTGTACTCTCGGCCATTCAAAAAATTAACAAGCATCGCGGCTGCATTATTGCCGATTCTGTCGGTTTAGGGAAAACTTTTGAAGCCCTGGCGGTGATCAAGTATTTTGAGCTTCGTCAGGATAATGTCCTGGTACTCACCCCCGCCAAACTCTATGACAACTGGAATTCATTCAAAGGAGCCTATAAAGATTCCATTCTTGATGAAGTATTCAATTACAAGATCATGTTTCATACCGATTTATCCCGGTATAACGGGAATTCAAAGTCCGGTTTTGATTTGCGCCGTTTTGACTGGAGCAAGTTTGATCTGGTCGTGATTGACGAATCCCATAACTTCAGAAACCGGAATGACCGCTACGATGTCGATGATCAGCTGATTATGACCCGTTATTCAAGACTGATGCAGGATGTGATCCTCCGGGGAAATAACAATACCAAGGTGCTGTTGCTGTCAGCGACACCGGTAAATAACAGCCTGGTGGATTTAAAAAATCAAATCAGTATTGTCACCGCTGATCAGGATTTTGCCTTTGAAGAAAACGGCATACCAAGCATTGAAAATCTGCTCAGAAAAACCTCAGCCGCCATCAATCTCTGGGAAAAAACGGCTGGCCATAAAAAGGATGAATTGCTGGATAACCTGCCATCAGACTTCTATAAACTATTGGAAATGATGACGATCTCAAGAAGTCGAAAACACATTACCACCTATTATGGTGACGACCGGGTCGGCACATTCCCCCATAAAAACCCGCCAATCACCAAAAATCCCAACATTGATGCCCACGATCAGCTTTTAAAATTCAATGAAGCCAATGAGATATTGGAACAGCTGAATTTAAGTGTCTATACCCCCACAAAATATATCAAAAGCGAATACATAAAGGTTTATGCTGACAAATACAAACTAAAAGGCTCCCGTGGCTCCAACATGGATTTTACGATCCAGGCCAAAGGAATGATTGTATTGCATCGTTTCAACCTCTTCAAACGGCTGGAAAGCTCAGTCTATTCTTTTTCAGAAACCCTCCGTCGGCTGATTGAACGAATTGACCGTACTATGGGACTGATCCAAAGCGGTGGGCAAGTTGAAGAGTTAGATATTGACACCGATAGTGAAGGGACAGAAGACGTATTTCTGGATGGCAAATATCAAATTGATGTTAAGCATCTAAGGATTGGTGACTTTCTGGAAGACCTTGGCAAAGATCGGACCGTCCTTCAATTGATCTATGATGATGCCCGGACAATTCTGGAAAATGACAGGGATCAAAAAATAAAAGAACTAGAAGCCATCATTGAGAACAAGATAAAAGAAACACCCTATAATACCGGCAATAAAAAGATTTTGATCTTTTCGGCCTTTGCCGATACCGTCGATTATATTTATAAAACCCTCAATCGCCAGTTGTTAAAGATGGGTGTCTATACAGCCAGCGTCAGTGGTTCAGATATCCGGGTCAATAACAAAAAGGTCAAGGCCGAGTTTAATGCCGTGCTTTGTGCATTTTCACCCAAATCGAAAATGCGGATCACGCTGCCGGAAGAGGAACAGATCCATGTGCTTATCGGTACCGATTGTATATCAGAAGGCCAGAATCTTCAGGATTGTGATACCGTCATTAATTTTGATATCCAATGGAATCCGGTTTCCCTGATCCAGCGGTTTGGCCGGATCGACCGAATCGGCAGTACCAACGATACCATTCAGATGGTCAACTTTTTCCCGAATCTGGATTTGAACGAATATCTGGGACTGGAACAGCGGGTTAAAGGTAAAATGACCGCCCTGAACCTCGTGTCCACCGGCGATGAAGATATCCTCACGCCGGAGATGAACGATTTTAATTTTAGAAAACGCCAGCTGGAACGGCTGAAGGATGAAGTCATCGACATGGAAGATGCCAATGACAATATATCCCTAACGGACTTAAATATGAATGACTACCTCTATGAATTAGCAGAGTATGTAAAAAAGGTGCCGGAAACAAAGAAAATCCCCGGTGGGATTTATTCCGTCACTGTTGGTGAAACTCCTGGTGTCTTATTTTGTTTTAAACACCGTAATGAAATGGTTAAACCGGTTTCGGACAGCTCCCTGTACCCCTATTATCTTATTTATATGAAAAGCGATGGCAGTCTTCACTATGGTAATGGCCAGGCCCGGGAAGTGGTCAAACAGTTTCGGAAACTCTGTTATAAAAAAAGCCAGCCGCTAAAAGAACTTTTCGCCGTTTTCTTTAAACAGACTAAAAACGCTGCAGAAATGACCTTTTATTCAAATTTATTAAACAAAGCCATCCAGTCAATCAAAGGCGAGGAAGAAAGCAAGGCAGTTCAATCAATGTTTGACTTTGGCGGCTTTAACAATGCCTTTGCCAATGACACTGCTGATGATTTTGAACTGATTTCTTTTCTGGTGATTGCCGATGTTTGATTTACCCCAGGAATACCAAAATGATGTAATGGTCAAACTAAAAGATTTCATCCCCAAAACTTTAAAACTTCCAATTAAAAAAAGACTGGCAGCAGACTTGAAACAAGTAAAACTGGTAGGTCAGATCGCCGGGGAAAACATTCCTTCGGTGATAAATGAAAATGACCATTGTCAGGTGGTTCAGTTTTATGACATAACCGTTAACGACATAAAAACCGCACCGTTTATCGCCACTACTTATCAAAACCTGATTAAGCCCCTCTGCGTTCTGAGAATCCATGATGGGCTGAAAGAAGCGTATTCAATGGGGTTAAAGCGGCTGAGCCAGATTGAAGAAAATAAGATTGTCCTAACTGACAGCCTACTCACCCCGGCATACCCACTGGTGCTGCCGGATACGGCCAAAGCTGAATTTTTAAAGCAACTGGCATTTCCCAATATTCGCAATAAAAATAATAAGGTGGTTTTTTATCAGGAAATGTATATCAGAGCCTATATCATCAACCATCAAAAAGCGGATGATGAAATGGTAAAACTCCTGGCTTCAAATATCTGGTATGATCCCCAAAAAACATGGAAAACCTATGAGTTGATTAAAACCCTGGTGGAAAACAAAGAACTGCAAAACAAGCTCACCGGTAACGGCGATAAAATAAAAATGAATCAGACAATAAAAACAAACCTTGAACAACTAAAAAACATAATTAATGGAGGCTGAAATGGCAGACGAACTGGAATATAAAAAAGTGACAGAAACCATCAATGATTTTGCAAACGATAATCTGAGCAAGCTGGCGCAGCTTTTCCCCGCCGCCGTAAAAGACGGCGAGGTGGACTTTGAAGCTTTGAAACAAGAGCTGGGTGCTTTTAAAGAAGTTGGCAGTGAAAAATATGAGCTTACCTGGGCAGGAAAACAGAACGCCAAAAAAGTGGCCCTGGAAGATGTGAGCGGTAAAACCCTGAACTATGTGCCGGAAGACAGCAAGAATCCCGAAACCACTGAGAACCTGTATATTGAAGGTGATAACCTGGAGGTCTTAAAGCTGCTGCGGCAGAATTATTATGGGGCTATTAAAATGATCTACATCGATCCCCCTTACAATACCGGGAATGATTTTGTTTATAACGATAATTTTTCGATGAGTGTAGAGGAAAGCGAGCTAGCCGAGGGAAATCGGGATGAGTTGGGTGAACGCTACCAGGTTAATTCAAAATCACAGAATCGTTATCATGCCAACTGGCTGAATATGATGTACCCAAGACTGAAGGTAGCAAAGGATTTGTTGACAGAGGATGGGATTATTTTTATTAGTATTGATGATAATGAAGTTGATAATTTAAAAAAAGTATGTGATGATGTTTTAGGTAGTTCAAATTTTATTGCAAATATTATTAGAAACACAAATAGTTCAAAAAATCAAAGTTTGTTTATATCAGTTAGTCATGAATATTGTCTTATATTTGGAAAAAATATGGACGTATTAAGAGAAAAACATCAAGAAAATAAATGGGCAGTTCCAAAAAATAATATTGATGAATACTTAAAAAAAGTTAAACAGCTTCAAAAAGAAGGTTTAAGAAATACGCAAATTACAGAGGAATTAAAAATTCTTACCAAATATCCAAGGTTTATTGATTTCACTAATTATTGGTATTTTGATGAAAGAGGGCTTTATAGGAAAGATAATATTGGGGGAGTAAAAAATGGAAATAATATGCCGTTATTTAATCCGTTGACACAGAAAGATGATCCAGTTCCGCCAGGTGGGTATAGATATAGTTGTGAGAAACTAAGCAAATTGGCAAATGAAAATAGAATTCATTTTCATACAGATGGAAGCATTCCAACAATTAAAAGATATTTAAACGAAAACATAAATCAAAGGCCTAAGTCAATTATGTCAGATGACCAACGCCCAGATTATTCAATGTTACAAAAATTCAATACTCCTTTTGATAATCCAAAACAATTATCATTTATGAAAAGAATATTAAGCATAGGTGATAAAGATTCACTTATCCTTGATTTTTTTTCTGGTTCCTGCACAACTGCTCATGCCACGATGGATTTAAATGCAGTAGATAATGGCAGTCGTAAATTCATAATGGTACAGATACCAGAAAAAACAGATGAAAATAGTGAAGCATATCACTCTAGTTATAAAACAATATGCGAAATCGGCAAGGAACGCATCCGCCGTGCAGGTGATAAAATTATTGAAGAAAAACCAGAACTAAAAGGCAAACTGGACATCGGTTTTAAAGTCTTTAAAGTGACAGATACCAATATCAAATGGAATCACCAAACCGAAATAGATGAACAGTTTACCGTGGATACTGCTGTTTATACCCCAGATCTGATGGACTTTATGCCCGGTGCGAAGGATGAAGATATTGTCTATGAGGTCATGCTGCGGCAAAATGACGTGCCCTTATCGTCAACGCTGGAAACATTAACCGACATCGGAAAAAGAACCTATCTCTATGCCAGCAGCTATCTGGTCTGCCTGGAAACTGAGATCACCGTGGCACTGGTGGATAAACTGGCCGCACTTAATCCCCTGCCGTTTAAATTCATTTTCAGAGACTCAGCCTTCCAGGATGATATTGCCTTAAAGGATGAAACCTTCAGACGCTTAAAGGCCTTAATCGAAAAGAATGCCGGTACCAGCAAAAAAACCTATACTGTCGAATTTATTTAAGGGGGAATGGATTATGTCAAACCGTATTACATTCCAATTTGATGATCATCTGGACTACCAGCTTCAGGCCATTCAGTCAGTGGTGGATCTTTTTTCCGGGTTGCAAAAAAACAGCAGCAGTCTCTATAAAACCCAACACACCCATGGTTTAATGAAAAATGTCGCCGTCCGTAATCCCGGTATTGTAGTCGACAGCCGGCTTAAAACAAATCTGAACCGGGTCCAGCTGGACAATGATCTGTTTGCCGATCACAACCTGGAACCCAATCATAATTTTACCATCGAAATGGAAACTGGTACCGGGAAAACCTATGTCTATCTGCGTACTATTTTAGAGCTACATAAAGAATACGAATTTAAAAAGTTTATGATCGTGGTCCCTTCTGTTGCCATCCGTAAAGGGGTAGAAAAATCCATCGATCAGCTAAAAGATCATTTCAAGGCCCTGTATGGTGTGGATCTGTCCAAACACAGTTTTGTTTATGACAGTAACAATCCCCAAAAGGTCAGCACCAACCTGGTAGAATCCAACACCTTAAGCATCTGCGTGTTAAACATTCAGGCTTTCAATAAGGATAACAATAAGATCCGTACTGAAGATGAGGGCGGAAAAATTCTATGGAATGAAATTGAATATGTCCAACCGATTGTGATTATTGATGAACCCCAGAAGCTGGAAGGGACTAAAAGAGATAAATCAAAATCGTTAAAAGCCATCGAGGAATTAAACCCACTGTTTACCCTTCGTTATTCAGCCACCCACAAGCAATTATACAATCAGGTTTATAAGCTGGATTCCTATGCGGCTTACCAGCAGAATCTGGTCAAGAAAATTCAGGTGAAGACCGTCCACGGCATTACCCCCAAAGATTATCCCTATGTACGCTATGTGGAGTTTACCAAAGATTTAAAAGCCCGGATTGAAATCTTTTCCCAGAAACAGGGCGGTCCAATCTGTTTTTCAAACTTTACGGTTGGCGGGAATGCTTCCCTGGAAGACCTGTCAGGGGGCCTGCCCCAGTATAAAGGGATGCGGATTGCTGAAGAGCCCCATAAATTACAGCCATTAAAAATCTCAACCCCGGGTGAACCACTCTTTCTTGAAAAAGGTCATAGCAATGACAACATTGATCTGAGTGATACGGTACGCATCCAGATTCGCCTGGCCATTAGAAATCATCTTATAAAACAATTGTCAGTTCTGGAAACCGGGAAAATCATCAAGACCTTATCCTTATTTTTTGTTGATGCCGTAGCAAAGGTGCGTGATACGAATGCGCCGGATGGTCGGGGTGAATATTTAGAGATATTCGACGAAGAATACAGCCTTGAGTATGCCAGATTTCTAAAAAACAATCACAGTCGGCTCCAGGCATTTGCCAATTATTTTCCGGCACAGCCAAATATCCAGGCAGTCCGGGAAGGTTATTTTGCCATCGATAAAAATAAAAAAGCTGTCGATGTGGAAGGTTGGAACCCAACAGAAGAAGAGCTTAAACTCAAAGCGAAACCCCAGGAAGATGTGGATCGGGGAATCGAACTGATTCTTGAAAAAAAGGATGAGCTGATTTCTTTTGCTGAACCGCTGGCCTTTATCTTTTCCCATTCAGCCCTCCGGGAAGGTTGGGACAACCCCAACGTGTTTACCCTCTGCACCTTGAAAGCTGGCGGCTCAGATCTGGCCAAAAAACAGGAGATTGGACGGGGCCTGCGACTGCCGGTGGACATCACCGGGAACCGCTGCCTGGATGCCAGTATCAATGAGCTGACTGTCATTGCCAATGATTATTATGAAGACTTTGCGGCGGCACTGCATCGTGATTTCAATGATAAATCCGGTTTTAATAAAAATGAGGTCACATCCGATATTCTCCAAAATGCCTTGCGCAAGGCCGGTCTGCCTTTGCCAGCAATAACTGCGGAATTGGTGGATACCTTTAGAAACGAATTGGTGCAAAATGGTATTTTGAATGAAAAGAATCTTCTGTTTAAATCCATGGAGGACACCACCGCTTTATTGAAAAATTTAACTTTCACAGATACAACACTAGCAGCCCATATCATCAATATCAAAAAAGAATTTACCACGTTAATGGTGCAAAAAGGCTCCCGCAAAATCGATATTACCAATGGCGATAATGAACCTTTTCCCAATCAGATCCGTTCATTTATTAATGAGAGCGAGTTTGCGTCTTTTTACCAGACCTTAACCAATCAACTTACCAAGCGGAGTATTTATAAATTTAAAATTGAAAAAGATCAATTTATTGCTGAATGCGCAGAAGAACTTAATTTGTATTTAAAAAGTCTGGCTGAACGCATTAAATTTGTCGTAGAGACCGGTAAGGCTGGTTATACCGATGCCCAACTGTTTGAGTTAGGCAAAGCCCTTGATGAAGACATCGAAACGGCCACAGAAATTCATCTGCTGCCAAAAAGCGATTTTGAAATCGCCAATTACATTATGTACCATACCATGTTGCCCAGACTAGCTATCTTTAAAATCATCAATGGGATTAACAAACGTGACTTGTTAAATAACCAGGATGTTCTGGATACGGTTACCCAGAAAATTCTGACAAAGCTGCAGGATCTTAAAGCCGCCAATGTTGTTTCTTATGAAGTCATTGACGGTTATGAACTGGAGACCGCCCAGATCTTTGGAGTGGATACCATCAGTATTGAAGACTTTAATACTCATGCCCGGGTTTTTAAAGCCGATCAACATAAAAAAAGAGCTATGAACGACTACTACAAACTGGACAGCGACGGTGAACTGGATTTTGCCAAACATCTGGAAGCCGATGATAATGTTCTGTTGTTTACCAAACTTAAAAAAGGCGGCTTTGTCATTGATACCCCCTACGGTAACTACTCCCCCGACTGGGCCGTTGTTTACCGTGAAGAGGGGCTTAAAGATGGCGAAATCAGTATTTATTTCATTGTGGAAACCAAAGCTGGCAAAGAACAAAGCGATCTAACCCCAGTCGAAACAAGCAAGATAAGTTGTGGCAAGCTTCATTTTAAAGCCGTTTCAAATCTGGTGAAATTCGATTGGGTGAATAGTTACAAGGATTTCAAAGTAAAATTTGGAGTGAGGTAAGAGAGGGAAAATTAAAATGGAAAAGAAAATTGATATTGCAGAACAATATGCTTCAGAAATTGGAAGAATTAATGACAAGCTGAGAGAGTTAAGATCTGGACGGTTTGCAGGTTACAATGGCAATGGTTCTTCAGATGGCTTTTTGGAAAATAAAATCGATGAATTAACAAATGATTTAAAAGAGTTAATGCATAAAATTGAATATCGTCAAGATTCAGAGATGGATTTTATTTTGAAACCTTAAAAAGTTACATAACAATGATAGGTTGTTGATTTTTTCAGTAAAAAGACAAGCAATCATAATGTGAATAACATTTATTTGAAGAACGAGGCACGCACTAATGAAATTGTTTATAATCGGCAATGGTTTTGACAAGGAACACAGTTTAGAAACATCATATTATAATTTCAGAGAATATCTTGAAAACGAGCATTGGGATTTTCTGATTGAGTTGGAAGAAGCCTATAATTGTGTACCACGCAGTAAACCTGACTTTATAAAAGCAAGACTATGGGAAGAATTTGAAAAAAACCTTTCAGCGATTAATGAAACCGAGATAGTTGAATGGGGTTCGACAATTGACATGGGACTGGAGGGCGGTGATATTGATGTGTTTGAACCACTTGAAGATTATTTTAATGAAATGTACAGCTATATTGAAATGTTGAAGGTTTATTTAAAACAATGGGTTGAACAGATTGAGCTACAAACTGAAAAAAGAACTAAAAGAATCGATTGTCGTTCAGAAGACCGGTATCTTACTTTTAACTACACGCTTCTTTTAGAGAATGTTTATGGTATTGATAATGAACAGGTCTTGCATATCCATGGCTCTATAGATAAAGAAGATGAATTTCCACCAGATATAGGACACGGTGACATTTATAAAATAAAAGAGGCAAAAGAAAAATCTGCTGAAGCATGGGATAATTTTGATGACAAGGTAGGTGCAATCTACTCTGCAGTGGCAAATTATTATGACCGTACATTAAAAGATGTACCTTATTATCTGACAGTACATGATTCTTTTTTTAAGCGGTTAAGCAAGATCGAAGAAGTGTTTGTCATTGGCCATTCATTTAGTGTTGTAGATTTGCCGTATTTTAGAAAAGTTCTAGAAAATGTACCTGAGTATACCTTTTGGAATATTTATTATTTTGAAGAAGCAAAAAAGAAACCGTTAGAAGAAATAGTTGTTGAGCTTGGTATTAAACCAGGAAAATGTATATTTGATCATTCTTCAAAGTTCTATCACAGAACTCAACAAAGTTGTTCAGATAAAGCGAACATAAAATGAGACAAAGTTTGAGAAACTATAATAAAAATTTTGTGTTTTGAAAATAATTCGTGCCTGGATGGACACTATAAGAATGGAGTTTGTCATGGCAGTGTTGAGTAAAACTGAAAGAGTAACATTAAGGCTTATTCAATCAGACTTGTTGTTTATAAGTACGATTGCTCATCGATCGGAATATCCTGGTTATAGTTATTATGTAGCATTTTTACCATATATGGGAATGATAATTGATGGCTGCGAAAAATGGGGTAATCAGGTTAAACCGATTGAAAAAATATTCCGTCTTTTACAGCAGATGAAAAATCTTACTATGTAAAAATCCGTTCGACTATCAAGTTATGGGAGATGACATTGTATCAGTCGCAAGAATTATTACGCCAACGATATTTTGAAAGCGATATATATTTTCAAAATTTATGTAAACCTATTGCGAGGCGATTGAAACTGTATGATATATTTGGTTCTTATACGATAAATGGGAGATTTTGTGATAATGCGATATTGGATATGTTGTTAGTTCCTGATTTTAAATTTGATCATGTAGATGGACAAAATATTAAAGAAATGTCTATAATTGCTGGAAAGTTGGTAGCTGCTTTTGGAGTTAGAACAGAAAATCAGTTTCGGTAAAACTGAAATTCAGCAATGCATCATCCACCAGATCAGAAATACCACCCGGTTTGTTTCATATAAAGATATTCGATTACTCATGGCCGATCTGAAGCGGGTTTATACAGCGCCAACTAAAGAAGATGCTGCTTTGTTGCTTTGAGCGAACTGGCCACATTTGAGGAAAAATGGGGCAAAAAATATCCTAAAATTCAGGATTCCTGGCGAAATAACTGGCCGAAACTCGCGACCTATTTCAAATATCCGCAGGAAGTTCGCACCCTCATTTATACGACCAATTTTATTTAGGGATTCAACCGGCAGCTCAGAAAAGTGACGAAAAGCAAAACAATCGTATTCCCAACGGATGACAGTCTCTTTAAAATGCTATATCTGGCCACCATGGATATCACCCAAAAGTGGACCGGGCGGAGAAAAGATTGGGGTCAGATTCATTCCCAGCTGGAAATATTTTTTTCTGAGCGGCTGGATTAATCCCCAAAAATTACATCAGTGCATTTCAGAGTTAGATCTAATCTTGCTTTTTATTGACATGCAATCAATTCGGATTATAATACAGGTAAGGGGCAAGAGACATTTTAATGCACTTGCCCCTTAATTAAATTCTCTATTCTACATCAATTTTCGCAAATGCACAAAACTTGAAACGCTCCCGAGATTACATTGTAATTTTAAACGCTATTTTGACCCCTAAATTGACCACTTAGAGAATTATTAAGGGTTTAACATGATTGTACTAGATTGTTTATAAACGGCTATATGATGGGATTCTATAATATTAGATTGTTAACGGTTTTATCCCGTTTATTAACATCGTAATAATTCAAATCCCACCTTCTCCGCCATTTAAAATTAATAAGAAAACTGATAAGAACGCCATCTAACGGCGTTTTTTTATGCCCTGAAATGGGTTTGACTTCTAAATTGACCCCTTAGAGATTTTTCTGATCCCTAAAGGCTCTGTATCAAGGTATCAAGGCCTCCATTTTATCAGAATTTTCCTTCCTCATCGCATCGGTAACATGGACGTAAGTGTCCATTGTGAATGAGGCAGAGTGATGGCCTAGATTCTCCTGGACAGTTTTGATATTGTCCCGGCCTGAAGTGGATAGGAAACAGGTGTTACAATATTGAGTTTGCATTTGGCGAGAAATCAAAAGCATACGTCACTGGGTTTGTTAGAAGTGGCAACACTTATACTGCAAATGCTACGGCTGAACTGATTAAAGAAATCGTAGCTACCCTAAAGACATTAGAATATTTAAAATGTTGTTGTTGAAGAGGGGGAGCAAGAAATGTTAAGATGTAGAAGTAACTACTCAAGTTCTTCGTAAGATATGCTAAAATAACGAATTTTTATGGTTTTTGAAAAATGACGTGGAATTTAGGTTCAATTCAAGTACGCTTGAAAAAAAGGAGAAAATCATATGGTCGAGATGCAACGTGGTTTTAGAAGTGCACTTAATAAGTTCTTTGATGAAACAAAAGAAATCACCATAACACTTGATACGACTGGCAGTGGCGAATACGACTCATGCTGTTTTGGCGTAGATGTTGACAATCAATTGACAGATGATAATTTTATGATTTTTTACAATCAAACGCAGTCTCCGAACAAAGAAATTGAGCTGAAGGACTCAGGCGGCAACTCGTCCTACACAGTATCACTCTCAAAGCTACCAAACCACATCAAGAAGCTGGTTTTTACCGTGAGCGTGGATGGCAATGGTACCTTGTCACAATTAACATCATTAGCACTTAAAGTTTCGCAGAACAATGAATCATTGGCTCTAAACTTAAATGGTTCAGCTTTTACCAGTGAGAAGGCCGTTATCGCCATTGAGATCTACCAAAAAGAAGGTTGGCGTATCGCAGCGGTTGCAAGTGGTTTTAATGGTGGCCTTTCGGCCTTGCTAGAACACTATGGCGGAGAAGAGGTACCCGCTACCGATGCCACAGCACCAACACCTGCGCAAGTGCCACAATCACAACCGCACCCAGTACCAAAACCACAAATAGCCCCTGCGCCAGTAAAGGTGTCGCTGGAAAAACGGCTGGAAAAAGACGCGCCACTATTGGTGTCGCTGGTTAAACCACTAAAAGTTTCACTGGAGAAATACAAATTGACAGAAACCGTTGCCCAAGTGGCATTGCTGATTGATATTTCTGGATCAATGAAAAGGACATTTAAAAATGGCACAGTACAAAGTGTGATAGACAAAATGGTGCCATTGGCGATGCAATTTGACGACGATGGTGAATTTGAAATGTGGTATTTTGGCAAAACCAGCAAGCGGATGCCGTCGATCAATATAAGTAACTATTCATCAGCGACTCAAGACTGGCTAAAACTCATAAAAACTTATGGCGGTGGCACCAATTTAGCGCCAGCAATCGAAGAGGTGATAAACGAATACAAAATGAGTAAATTACCAGCCTATGTGCTGTGCATCACCGATGGTGCTACAGCCAATGAAGGCAAAGTGAAAAAACTCATTACAGGCGCCGCTCAATATCCAATATTTTGGCAATTCGTAGGCATCGGCGGTGGGAATTATGGTGTGGTACAAGCAATAGATCATTTGCCTGGTCGAAAAGTGGACAATGCCAACTTCTTTTCGCTAGATGATATTGGCCGTGTCGAGAATACTGAATTATATTCACGGATGCTAGCCGAGTTCCCGCAGTGGTTGAAGGAAGCCAAGCGCTTAGGCATTCTTTAATTACTCCCGTATTATTCACTAAAACATAATAAAACTCATCAAAGCGCATGAAACCATAGCTTTCAGTCGTTTCTTAATTTCGCCCATTGGGTGAGAATAAAAAAATATAGATCCTTATAAAGTAATTGCCAAAGGTGGCCGTGCTTCATTATTTGGCGCCTCAATTGATTGGCTTTTGGCAGCGGGAATCGTCCTCAAATGCGAGCGGATCGAACAAGGTCAACATCCATTGGCTATTTTTAAAGATATGGCTTCATTATTTAAAAGTTATCCCCAAGAGTATGTTTTTGTGAAATAGCGGAATATCGAGAAGTTTACCTTTCAGCGCTGAGAATTCCAACTAAGTGTATACAAAAAACTTAATAGTTGTTATAATATCTCGTAAATGAAAAGTTGAATAATTATTGAGACATAGCTGAAATGCCAGAAATAATTGTTAAGCATAATTACCAATTGATACGCACCTTCTCGGCCATCATGAGGATACATCAAATATGGCGTTAGATAGAACTGTATCAGATAATTAATCTGATACAGTTAAGCTTTTTGGTTTGTCCAGCATAGGTGCAATTGATAATAAAGAAAATAAAATCGTCAGATTTTCCATAGAAGCGGTAATTCTTTTAAAGGTATATTTCCGTAGATAAAATACGATTTAGAGGTGGATATGTAGTGGATGTAAATGTTGTAGAACAGGCAGACAATCTGATGAGGATTTTCGCAATCATTATTTTTCTTGGCATTGTTTTAACAAAGGTAAGCCATAGAATAAGCATACCGGATGTCGTGCTGTATATTGCTGCAGGCATAATTGTTGGGCCTGCTGTTTTAAATATAGTTGATTTCAGTGAATTTGGAATAATCAACCAGCTGATTCTTGCATTTGGAGCAGCTATACATACTGTTTGATGGTGGAAGAGAAATAGCTGTTAGTGTGTTAAATGAAGTGAAGATTACCGTCGGGCTGTTAGCAACGGTTGGGGTATTAATTTCTGCATTCCTTACTGGTTTCTTCGCCTGGTAGATCCTTCATATCGATTTTATATATGCACTGCTGTTAGGCGGAGTAATTGCTTCAACAGATCCTTCAGTTCTGGTACCTTTGTTTAAAAACATGAACATAAGCCCTAAATTGAAGCAGACCATCATATCAGAATCCGCTTTTAATGATGCAGCGGGAGCAATCATCACATTTGCAATTGTTGGAATAGCAGCAGGTGGCAGCTTTTCGGTTGGAGGAAGCCTTTTGGATCTTCTGAAAACAGCAGGTGGAGGCGTATTAGTAGGTGCAGTTGTCGGTTATGTTGGAAACCAGCTTGTTTGTGAAGGTAAATTAGGTGTTTGTAGAGGATTCACTGCAGAGATGGCGATCGCTTCTGTTTTAGGTGCTTATGTTATCTCTCTTTATATTGGAGTCAGTGGATTTATGGCAGCGTTCACAGTCGGTATGGTGTGTGGCAATAAGAGCCTATTTAATATAAAAGCAGTTGAAGAGAGCCGTGTGACACATGCAATATTCAAGGATGTTACGATATCAATAATAAGGATGCTGATATTTATGTTACTGGGAATTCAGATGAATTTCGGGATTATTGCACAATATTGGGGAGAAGCGTTGATACTAATTATGGCTTTTGTGTTTGTGGTAAGACCAGTCTCAGTTCTTCTCACAGTGCCATTTGACAGAAAAGCAAAGTGGAATATCAGAGAGATAGTTTATTTGTGCTGGATAAGAGAAACCGGAGTTATTCCTGCAGCATTGGCCGGCCTGCTTATTACTATGAACATTCCCAATGCGGAGCTGATTTCAGCAGTCACTTCTATGGCTATCATTATAACGTTAACTTTTCAGGCGAGTACTGCAAAATATTTTGCCAGGGTGCTGAGGCTTGAGATTGAACCCAAAATAAATGTAAAATAGAAATAAGGATAAAGTAAGGAACAATTAATATCAGCGTCATTTGTTTGAATTTTACCGTGGCAATTTGATATAAGTTAATTTTTAAGGGTATATTAGAAACGTAAGACATCAGTTTATTTGCTGAAAATAAATGTAAGAAAGGAAGATTAGTGTGAAAAAAGAAATTAAATTGTATACTTTGCCATCTTGTCCTTATTCCGAGTTGGCAAAAACACTTCTGGACGAAAGAGGTTTGGAATATAACGACATTAGTATTTATTATAATGATAAAATGCGAGAGCAATTGGAAAAAGAGACAAACCATCATGGCGTGCCTTTTATTTTTATTGGGGATACCTGTATTGGAGGCTACACGGAGCTGAAAGATCTCGATGATTGTGGAAAGCTAACAAAAATGTTGGAAGAATAAGTTCTTGATATCTGATTATGATAGTGACACCCTTATTCCAAGTATTGCTTTAATTCTTGCAATAAGGGTTAAAATGAGTAGGTTATACCTGACATCAACTTATGAATCTGTTTGCACTTTGAATTTGATATTACAGATAGATATTCCAATCTAATCGTGTCCTTTATTAAAATGAAAAGCACGTTCACATTCATAAAAAAACTTGCAACTTAATTTATGCTGTGATATTCTTTACACTATTCAGTGCGTTAAAAGATTGGGTTTACCCAAATCTGATAACAAACTGCAAAAAAAACGAATACAACAAAGTTACGTACTGATGCCATGAGGGTTCGTCCCCAGTGGAAAGGCGAGAACATTATGTGAATTTAACCTAAATCCATTGTGCTAAACAATGAGTTTGGGTTTTGACGTGTTTTCCCTGTGCCATCGGTACAGGGATTTTTTTGCGTATTTAAGAAACAAAGAAATTTAAAAAAGGGCGGGCCAGAAATGGAAAGAAGAATAGGACTGATCGGCATTGTGGTTGAGAATGAAGAGGCGGTGGAAAAGTTAAACACTATTCTACACGATTATGGAAAGTATATTGTCGGACGGATGGGCATTCCATACCGTGAAAGAAATATTTCGGTGATCAGTGTGGTCATCGATGCGCCAACGGATGTCATCAGTTCGCTGGCAGGAAAATTGGGAATGCTCACCGGGATCAGTATTAAAACGGTGTATTCCAAGCTTCCCAAATCTTTGGAAAACAGGGGAGAAAGTAGTGAATAAACTTGTTGAAAAGCTGGCCCGGGAACAATATTTAGAGGCTAAGGAGATTTTGTGGCTGCTGGAAAATAATACGGTAGAACTGCGACAGGATCTTTCTGAAAAAGCCCGTGCGGTGGCTAAAAAAACCTTTGGTAATGGCGTCTATACACGGGGGCTGATTGAATTTAGTAATTATTGTAAAAATGATTGCTATTATTGTGGGATTCGACAAAGTAATGATCAGGTCAATCGCTACCGCTTGACAGAAGACCAGATCTTTAACTGTTGTCAAACCGGCTATGCATTAGGGTTTCGGACCTTTGTCCTTCAGGGCGGAGAAGATCCTTATTTTGATGACGATCGAGTGGTTGCGATTATCCAGGAAATCAAGAAAAATTATGCGGATTGTGCCATCACATTGTCGATGGGGGAAAAATCAAAAAAAAGTTATCAACGCCTCTATCAAGCAGGGGCAGATCGGTACCTCCTCCGCCATGAAACAGCCAATAAAGGTCACTATAAAAGGCTTCACCCGAGCAATTTGACCCTTGAAAATCGAATCACTTGTTTAAGAGACCTTAAGGAAATTGGTTTTCAGGTAGGTACCGGTTTTATGGTCGGGTCCCCAACCCAAACAATCGAAAATATCTTAGAAGATCTGGAATTTATAAAGGAATTGAAGCCACAAATGATTGGCATTGGACCATTCATTCCCCATCACAATACCCCATTTAAAAATGCTAATCCGGGGTCACTGGAACAAACCCTGCAACTCATTTCAATTTTGCGTTTGATGTTACCAAAAGCCCTGATTCCGGCAACGACTGCTCTGGGAACCATTAATGGCCAGGGACGAGAACTGGGGATTCTGGCTGGAGCCAATGTGGTGATGCCCAACCTGTCTCCCGTAGCGGTGCGAAAAGATTACAGCTTGTATGATAATAAAATATGTACCGATGATGAGGCCGCGGAATGCCGAAGCTGTTTAGCAAAAAGAATGGCTTCAATCGGCTATGAAATCTTAACCAATCGTGGCGATTACCCTGAATAATAAGGTGAAAGAAGGAGACAACGATGTATAATATTAAATCGAAAAAGGCGGAAGAGTTTATTGATAATCAGGAAATTTTGGATACCATTGCCTATGCCGAAGAAAACAAGAATAATGAAACGTTAATTGATGAGATTATAACCCGGGCTGGGGATTTCAAAGGACTCAGTCATCGTGAAGCGGCAGTGTTGCTGGCCTGTGAACTGGAAGATCAGAATAAACGTTTAGTCATTCTGGCTCAGGAAATTAAAAAGAAATTATATGGCAATCGGATTGTCATGTTTGCGCCCCTATATCTTTCTAACTATTGTGTCAATGGGTGTGTGTACTGTCCGTATCATCATAAAAACACAACCATTAAACGAAAGCAATTGTCGCAGGCGGAAATTGTCAAGGAAGTCATTGCCCTTCAGGATATGGGTCATAAGCGCTTGGCGTTAGAAACCGGCGAAGATCCTGTAAATTGCCCACTTGAATATGTACTGGAAAGCATTAAAACGATTTACAGCATCAAACATAAAAATGGCGATATCCGTCGGGTGAATGTGAATATTGCAGCAACTACCGTCGAAAATTACAGGCGCCTGAAGGATGCCGGAATTGGGACCTATATTCTTTTCCAGGAAACCTATCATAAAGAAAATTATGAAATGCTTCATCCCACCGGGCCTAAACACAATTACGCATGGCATACCGAGGCCATGGATCGTGCCATGGAAGGTGGCATCGATGACGTTGGCATCGGCGTTCTTTTTGGACTTAATACGTACCGTTACGATTTTGTCGGAATGCTCATGCATGCAGAGCATTTAGAAGCCGCCATGGGTGTTGGACCTCATACGATTAGTGTGCCACGGATTTGTCCGGCCGATGACATTGATACCAATGATTTTTCCAATGCCATTTCCAATGAAGTCTTTGAAAAAATTGTCACGGTGTTAAGAATTGCCGTACCATATACCGGAATGATTGTATCGACAAGGGAATCCCAGGCATCGCGGGAACGGGTCTTGAAACTGGGAATTTCCCAGATTAGCGGTGGTTCATGCACCAGTGTGGGTGGCTATGATCATCCCGAGCCGGAAGATGAAAATTCGTCTCAATTTGATGTAACGGATACCAGAAAACTGGATGATATTGTCAACTGGCTCTTAGAGATGGGCCATATTCCAAGTTTTTGCACCGCCTGTTATCGTGAAGGCCGAACCGGAGACCGCTTTATGCAATTGGCGAAATCGGGACAAATTGTGAATTGCTGCCAACCCAATGCCATTATGACATTAAAAGAATATTTAGAGGACTATGCCTCGGCGGACACAAAAGCAAAGGGTGAGGTCATGATTCAGCGTGAGCTTCAGTCTATTCCCGATGATAAAGTCCGTGCGATTGCAACGGGCCATTTAACTCAATTAAGTGCCGGAAAACGTGACTTTCGTTTTTAATGTGGTACCGATTAAACCAATTTTCCAAATTTCCAGAGAGAAGGTGAAGCAAAATGAGAACAGAACATGACTTATTAGGTGAAATGGAAATAGACGACCATGCCTATTATGGGATTCATACGTTACGAGCGCTTAATAATTTTTATATCACCGGCCAATCGATACATCAGGAACTGGTCGACGCATTGGTAACCATCAAAAAAGCAGCGGCGATAACCAATCGTAATATCGGCGTCCTGGATTCCCCAAAAGCTGAGGCTATTATTTCAGCCTGTGATGAGATTTTAGCGGGAGGATTGCGAAACCATTTTGTGGTCGATGCGATGCAAGGCGGTGCGGGAACCTCTGCGAATATGAATGTTAATGAAGTCATCGCCAATCGGGCGATTGAATATCTGGGCGGCCAAAAAGGTGATTATGATTTGGTGCACCCCCTGGATCATGTTAATATGCATCAGTCTACCAATGATGTATTCCCCACCGCCGTTCGTATTGCCGCGATTCGGCTGCTAAAACCGGTAACGGAATGTTTTGCCAATTTACAGACCGCACTGCAGGAAAAAGAAGAAGAATTCTCAAGCGTCATTAAAGCTGGACGGACTCAGTTACAGGATGCGGTACCGGTAACGCTGGGTCAGGAATTTGGTGCTTGGGCTCAGGCCGTTTCCAGAGATCGCTGGCGGCTTTATAAAGCCGAGGAACGGTTGCGCCAGGTTAATATTGGTGGCACTGCAGTGGGAACGGGTCTCAATGCTCCCAAGGCTTATATCTTTAATATGATTGAACGGCTACGGGATTTAACGGGAATCAGTCTCGCCCGAACCGATTATATGATGGACCCGACTCAAAATTGTGATGTCTTTGTTGAGGTATCCGGTTTGCTCAAAACATCCGCGGTCACCCTGTCAAAGATTGCCAATGACCTGCGTTTGTTATCTTCGGGGCCTTATACCGGCCTGGGAGAAATCAGTTTACCGGCCGTTCAGGCCGGTTCATCGATCATGCCGGGAAAGATTAACCCGGTTATTCCAGAAGCAGTCAACCAGGTTGCTTTTCAGATTATCGCCAATGATACAGCCATTACCCTGGCGTCCATGTCAGGACAATTGGAGCTCAATGCCTTTATGCCAGTAATTGCGAAAAATTTATTTGAAGCCCTGGATATCTTAAGAAATATGTTACCCATATTTATTGAACGTTGTATTAATGGCATTGAGGCCAACGAAGAAAGCTGTCGCCAAAAGCTTGATAACAGCACCGTTATGCTAACCGCCCTAACCAATTATATTGGTTATGACAAGGCCACCGAAGCGGCCTTAACGCTCAAAGAAACAGGGAAATCGATTAAGGAAATTATTATCCAAAACAACTGGATGGATCTGGAGCTGTTGGATGAGGTACTGAAACCAGAACGTCTCACGTCTCCGGTTTCGATCAGAAAGGAAAAAACAACGCATGAATAGTATGAATGAAACTCCAATGTCAAGTCGGATGTCGATCGGTCTTTTCGGAAAACGAAATGCCGGGAAGTCTTCTTTGCTTAATGCTTTAACCGGTCAGTCGATTGCCGTCATATCCAATGTTGCTGGAACAACCACTGATCCGGTCTATAAAACCATGGAATTTTTACCCATTGGACCGGTTGTTTTTATCGATACTGCCGGTCTAGATGATTCTGGGGAGCTGGGAATGTTAAGAATCGAAAAAACATTTGAGGTGCTGCGAAAATGTCACTTTGCTATTGTGGTAGCGGATATCGAAACCGGCATCACTGCATTTGAAAATGAATTTATCGATCAGCTCATTCAACGAAAAATACCCTGTGTTTGTGTGTTTAATAAATGCGATAAATGGGAAATAACGAAAGAAGAAATCATTGAATTAACCAAAGCAGTTAAAATTCCCATTACCTTTACCAGTGTTTATGATGGCACCGGCATTAAAGAAGTTAAACAAATGATTATTGACAACGCTAATTATGAGGATGTCGAACCGGCATTGGTTGGGGATCTGATTGAATCCGGCGATATGGTGGTACTGGTAACACCGGTTGATAAATCAGCTCCTAAAGGCCGGCTGATCCTGCCCCAACAGCAAACCATTCGTGATATTATTGAAAAAGATGCCATTGCGATGGTCACTAAAGAGCATGAACTAAAACGTACGCTTGAGAGTTTGAAAAAACCTCCGGCCATTGTCATTACCGATTCCCAGGCTTTTTTAAAGGTTTCTGCCGACACTGATCCAGAGATTCCGTTAACCTCTTTTTCAATCTTGTTTGCCCGACAGAAAACTGATCTGGCTGAAATGGTTCGTGGGATCAAACGCATTGAAAGTCTCTCACCCGGAGATAAAGTTTTGATCGTAGAAGGCTGTACCCATCATCGCCAGGCCGATGACATTGGAAAAGTAAAAATCCCCCGGTGGATCAGACAAATTGCTGGCGGGGATATTGAATTTGACTGGGCTGCCGGAGCCCATTATCCCAAAGATATTTCTGAATATGCAGTAATCGTTCATTGTGGTGGGTGTATGCTAAACCGCAGAGAAATGCAATACCGGGTCCGAAAAGCCAGAGAAAATGGTGTCTATATTACCAACTATGGCATGCTGATTGCGCATGTTCAAGGTATCCTTTCCCGTGCTTTAGACCCATTTCCAGCGGCCAAGCTGGCACTGGAAGAAAATGATCTGGTCTGAATAGATCCAAGTGCCTGACATCAGCGTATATAAAATTAACAGTATTCCGGAGCCAGCAAAATGTGTGATGAGCTGGTCTTCCGGAAAGTTGTGATAGTGTCGCGGAACAATGCCGATTTTACTTGACGGCTTACATTAACCTTGGTATAGTTAAGAAACGTCAATAATGATGATAAAGGGTAGGTAAAATATTATGAAAATTGTAAAAACATCTTGTCCCCTGGATTGCTGGGATATCTGTGCCATTGAGGCTGCAGTTGAAAACGATTGCATCGTTGAAGTGCGAGGTGATGCCGAACAACCCATCACAAATGGATTTTTATGTGTAAAAGGGGTGAAGCATCTAGAAAGATTACGTAGCCCAGAAAGACTGACAAGCCCGATGAAAAAAGTAAAGGGTGAATGGGTAGCAATTCCTTGGGATCAAGCCATTTCTGAAATTGGCGATAAATTAATCGAAATTAAAAATGAATCCAACTCAGATGCCATTATGTACTATGCTGAATCAGGCCATAATGGCATCTTAAAAAACATTGATCAAGCCTTTTTTAATACTTATGGTGGGGTTACCATGCCCCAGGGAAATCTTTGCTTTGGAGCTGGTTTTGCAGCGCAATGTGAAGATTTCGGAAATGCCTTAAGTCACGACCCCGAAGATCATTTAAATTCAAAGACCATTATTATTTGGGGGCGAAATCCGGTAACCACTAATTTGCATCTGGTTCCTTATCTTAAAAAAGCAAAAGAGCAGGGGACCAACATTGTCGTCATCGATCTGATCGAAACTGAGACCGCACAAATGGCCACGCACTTTTTCCAAATCAAGCCAGAATCGGATGGCTTTTTAGCCATGGCAATGGCCAAAATCATGCTTGAAAGCGGAAACTACAGCACTGATTTTGTCAATCATAATGCTGAAAACTTTGCCGCTTATAAAGAGAAAATAGATGCCATGGACCTGGATTCAATCGTGGCTAAAACCGGCTTAACCGTCGATCAAATCCGTCAACTAGTGGCGCTTTATGCGGACCAAAAACCAGCAGCGATTATCTTGGGATACGGCCCGCAACGCTATCGTAATGGTGGCAATAACGTTCGTTTGATCAACGCCCTGGGCGCACTTTCTGGCAACATTGGTATTGCCGGCGGTGGCGTGACATATGCTAATATCTTTGTATTACAATGGGTAGACGGAGACTTTTTATCAAATAGCCAGGCAGCGAAGACTGATTCGGCCTACATAAAACCGTTATTCCCGGAATATATGTCCGCAGCAGGAAAAGAAAAGATTAAAGGCATTTTTGTAACGAAATCGAACCCGATCGTCCAAATGCCAAATACCAATAAAGTCATTGAAGCCTTTACTAAAATACCTTTTAAAGTAGTCCTTGATCATTTTATGACGGATACAGCTCAGTTAGCAGATTATGTCCTTCCCTGTACGCATATTTATGAAGAAGAAGACTTTCTGCATTCGGCAATGTGGAACTCTTATTTTATCTATACCCAAAGAGCTGTCGCGCCCAGAGCAGGCGTAAAAAGCGAGTTTGAAATTTATACGCTGTTAGCAAAACATATGCAAATGAGCGAATTTCTGGAAAAATATCCAAATGAAAAAACCTACCTGGAAGGTGCCCTGGCGCCGCTATTAAAGGACATCAACATGACCTTGGACGAAATCCAGGGGAAAAGAATGAAAAAAGAGGGAAATGATATTCCGTGGCAAGATAAGAAATTTGGCACACCTTCAGGCAAGTTTGAATTCATTGTACCTGATCCCGGCAGTTGGTTTTTTGATGAAGAAATCAAAGCCAGCTATCCGCTTCACTTTATAACGATTCAACCGCCAGATTCGCTGCATTCACAACACTTTTTAGATAGAGTCGAAGGACAACTACCATTTGTATATGGCAACCAGCAAGTAGCTAAGGATTGGCGTATACAAGATGGCGACGAAATCACGGTTGCTTCACCAGAGGGTAAGATAAAAACTTTATTTAAGCTGAATGAGGGTATTGGAGAAAATATCCTTGTCGCTTATAATGGCTGGTGGTTAAAAAACCAGGGTGTAAACCGCTTAACCTCTTCTGGTGCTTCCGATCTCGGTGGGCAGGCGATCTTTAACAATTGTATGTGTAAAATAAACAAATAAACTAAGGATAGTTCCATCGTAATCCTTGGAACTTAGCCTGTTTTTTAAGTTTAACAAATAAACCTCCTATGAGATACTCTAGCGATTATCTTATAGGAGGTTTTAAATTGGCTGTTTGTCTACTTAAAATCATTTAGTTAAGTAAGGTCAAAATGAATTGCTAAGAATCACCCCTAAAAGTCCCCAGGCGGTCCCAAGAATAGCACCTCCGAGTACATCTCGTGGGTAGTGCATGCCAACATAGACCCGGGTGACCCCAACCAGAAAAGCCGTCAAATAGATAACAAACCAGATCAAAAGGTTGGCGTTATAATGGTGCAATAAAAAAGTTGCCATAAAGAAAGATTGACTGGTATGTCCACTGGGAAAAGAACTGCCCTTGGCTTGTGATCCAACAATTCGAGTATTTTCAATCTTTTTATAGGGTCGGGTTCGATGGATCAGCACTTTTAGAAATTCAACCACTAACCATAATGATAAGGTACCCAATACAAAGGCATAGGCCAGGAGATGATACCCGGAAAGATATAAAATAATGGCAACGATCATAGCAAAAATCCCACTACCAAGCTGAGTGAAAAACAGCATGCTCCAATCAAGCCAGGCCTTGCGGCGTCCATGCATATTAAAATAGGAAAAAACCCAGACATCAATGCGCTGACCAACTGACCACACAAGAGAAATGGCTGTTAAGCCAAAAATCAGCACCAGGCTGATTAGCATTATTTGGTTTTTTACGACCCCTAAAAAAATGATCCAGATATAGTTCGGAACAAATATAAAAAATAAAAAAAACAAAATGACAACCATAATTAACCAGTAAACAGGTGTAATGTGACGTATCTCAGTGATGATTTTATTCCATGCTGCGTGAATTTTAAGCTCCGTTAAGGGGACCTCTTCAGTCGGTTTAAGTCCGTTATCTTTTGTGGACCTATCCTGATTATTTTTCTTCATTTGACTCTGTCGTTCCGACCATTACCGTCAAAGCTTGTTGCTGTACTTCGATTTGCACGGAACCCTCCCCCAAACTTATGCCATCGGCCATAACCGACATGGATGGTTCAGTGTCGATGATCATTTCACGCACACGGTAGTGTTGAATCCGGGGATCATCCGGGCTATCGGTTCCTACGCCGTTAAGAATATAACCGATCAAATCGAGTTTGGATAGATCGGAAAAAAACATGACGTCCAGTAATCCATCATGATGTGCATCAGCAGCACCGACTTTATAATTACGACCAATATAGGGCATGTTAGAAATTAAGGCGGCATGACCAAACTCACTGATTTCCTGGTTATCGTCCAGGAAAAGATGGATTTTAGAGGGGGGAGAAGTCGTTAGGATTCCTAAAAAATCACCAATTTTTGCGATATTGCCATGCTGGATATCATCCCCGGATGGGAAAAGCGTCGAAAACAATCCTACCGAGCAAAGTTCAATAAAAGGCGTGCTGACATCGTTGCAAGTGACCATGCCCAGATCTATTTTTAAACATCGTCCTTTTCTTAGAATCGCGATTGCGGCAGGAATATCATTGGGGATACCCAGGCTAAGGGCCACATTGTTCTGCGTTCCGCCGGGGACAATACCAAGCGTGACGTTTGAACCGACCAAAGCCTTCATAACAGCAGAGACGGTACCATCACCACCACAAACAACGAATAGATCAATTCCTTGCGTAATGGCAGCTTCGACGACTTCCTTCAAGTTACTGTCTGGTTCGATTAGATAGAGTTCAGGTATAAACTTCCAGGCTTGCATTTCTTTAATAATATCCAGGATTTGCTGGGCTGAGTCGTTATTTGATCCAGCACCAGGATTAAAAAAGAGTTTAACACGCATAGGCAGAACGTTTGCTTTCAGAGATTCCATCGCTTATTCCTCCATAAATTAAGTAAAATTAGGCGTTTGCAAAACTCAATAAATCCTTTGGATAAGGCATTTCTTGTATAGTATATTTATACAGCTCCTCACCAAATCAGATTATATTTATCCAAAATAGTTTTGGAACGACTTATTTACGTCAGTTTTTATAATCAGTTTTGCAATTACCTATTAAGTAAAATGTATGCTTGTGCCTGACATAACTACAGGAACTGTTTCTAGTGTCCCTGTATCTCTAAACAGTCCATCTGCAAAGTATAGTCATTATTTTTATGTTTATACCCGTATTTATGCGAAAGAATCTGGCGAAGGTAAAGGTAATTTTCAATTAAAGTGACCGTTTTTTAACGATCATTATAAAAGCGTTCTCATATATAAGTTGGCTTGAATATTTAACGGGCGATCCGTGATGACCAAGGGGTCGGACCCTCGCCCGCACACTGCGCAATTGCGAGTTCGATTTACTCTGATAAAAAAAGTGCCGCAATCCAGCTCATCGCTGATTTACGGCACTTTTATAGGGGATTGGTATCGCAGGTGATCTTATTTGTCTTTATCAATAGCGTCATTGATTTTTTCAGCGATGTCTGCGGTTGTTTTCTCGACCTGATCAACAACTTCAATTGCTTTTCCTTCCAGTTCGCCTTTTTTAGTCTGAATTTTACCCTTTAATTCCAACTTTTCGTTGCCGGTAACTTTTCCGACTTTCTCCTTGACTCCGCCTACGAGTTTATCTTTGGTAGACTCGATTTTACCTTTTGTATTTGACATAGTTAATAGCCTCCTTCAATTTTTTTGTTTAAAATCTCATTCTAGCTATCGGCGCCGAATAAGATTAATGACAATTACAATAACCGCAAGCACGAGCAGAATATGAATAAGCCCGCCAAAGGTATAAGAAGTAAGAAACCCTAATAACCATAAAACAACGAGAACAATTGCAACAGTCCAAAGCATTTTTTTCACCCTTTCTTTTTTATTTCATTGACATAACGGTGCGATAATGCTACACAATTGCTATCTACATAAGATGTATTATCTGGAATCTTTTTGAAATTACCATTTATAGAAATAAACTTCGATTATTCACAGCATCCGCATTTTACATCCTTATTTAATTGTAGATACCCTGAATAATGCGCTCTAAACATAAACAAATAATAATATAGAGCGATACTCTATATCGAATCAACGAGTTCCGGAGTTTCAGTCAGCCCATTTTGTATCGCAATGTTTGATATTGACCACTTCAAAGTAGTATTGAAGCCTTTGAATTTGATGAGGACCTGAAATACGGCTTTCTTATATGTGGAAGATTTGGTTGACACAATAATGACACATAACAAAAGTACAATTTGTTTGTTGAACTTATTTTATAAAGAGAGGTATTATCATGAAAGTAGATTGGAAAAAAGCAGCAAAATGGTCAAGACTTCTGATATTGGTGGGTCTGCTCATATGGGTTATTTATGAATCGTATCTGCATCAGGTTCTGGGTGGCGGAAAAGCGCCGTCGATTCATGCGTTGTGTCCTTATGGAGCATTGGAAAGCTTGTATACGTTGCTCTTGACAGGCAGCTTTATCAAGAAAATTTATTCTGGTACGGTTGTTTTACTGGTCTTGACCGTGGCCCTGGCAGTGCTGTTTCGCAGGAGTTTTTGTGGATTGCTTTGTCCCTTTGGCGCATTGCAGGAAGTGTTTGCGAAGGTTGGACAAAAGCTCTTTAAAAAGCGTTTTATCATTCCGCAAAAGATTGATGGAATTTTGCGATATTTCAAATATTTCGTTTTAGTTTTTACGGTGGGAATGGCCTGGTATTATGGTAGTCTCTGGATGTCACCCTATGATCCATATGCGGCCTTAGGACATATAACAGCAATATCGGCAACGATTGCAGAGGATCCCTTAACGATTGTCAGTTTTGCACTGTTATTCATTACAATTATTGGTTCATTTTTGTATGACCGCTTTTTCTGTAAATATTTATGTCCGGCTGGCGCTGTTTATGCCATCATCGGTAAATTGAGCCCGACCAGAATTGAGCGTAATGACAGTCTTTGTGTTCACTGTAAAAAATGTGATAAATCCTGTCCGGTGAACATTGAGATTGAGAAGCAAGAACAAATTACGACAGCAGAGTGCATCAACTGTAACGATTGTGTTCTGGCATGCCCGGTTAAAGGCGCGCTTGAAGTCAAAGTAGCCCGAAAAACGGTTCATCCGATGGTGATGGTGGTCTTGGTTGTGGGTTTGTTCTTTGGTACAATTGTGATAGCCCAGCTTACCGGTAATTTTCAAATATTGCCATTAGCCGTTGCCCAAGGCGAGGTTATTCCCATTTATGAAGTGAAAGGCTACAACACCATTGAAGAAGCAACAACTTTCACAGGACTGACTTTGGATGAAGTGTATCAGCAACTGGCAATTCCTAAAAGTGTCCCCAAGGATACGCAATTTAAGAATATTTCAGTGCTGGTTCCTGAATATAAATTCGATGAAGCGAAAGCGAACGCGGGAGGATCAGAAAACGAAGCAACTTCGGGAGCGGCATCAAACGCAGGTGGCATTGATGTCAGTGGGATTAAAGGCTCGATGACGATTCAGGAAGCGATGGGTAGTTTAAGTATGGAATCAAAAGAGTTTTATACGCTCTTTAAAATTCCCGAAACCGTGCCGTCACAGACGATTCTAAAAGAAATTACCAATATTTCACCGGGCTATGATTTCCAGCAAATCAAGGATTCGCTGCAGTAGCATTGGTCGATGAAGAGTCTCTCAGAAACAATTCTGTTTTTGAGAGATTTTTTTGCAAAAAAATACAAAGAACACGAGCGGTGTTGCTTGTGTTCTTTGTGGGGAGACTTTGTTCTGGTGAAGGTAAGGGGCTTTCGGAGGAGCTATTCATCCCGATAGACGACCTGGTTTCGACCCTCCGATTTGGCCTGATAGAGGGCTTTATCGGCAAGCTTGACTAATTCTTCAGGGCCGCAATCAAGGCTTGGCAGCAAGGTGGCAACCCCGATGCTGATGGTGACGCAGTTATTGACTTGCGATTCCTCGTGGGGGATCGCAAGGGCCTCAATCTTTTTAAGCAGGCGGTTGGCATTAAGAATGGCTTTTTCTTTTCCGGTTTCAGCAAGGAGTACGATAAACTCTTCACCGCCGTAACGAACCACCATATCAGTGGGACGGGACAACGCCGTACGAAGGGTGTTGCCAATTTTAATGAGGGTCGCATCCCCGGCGACATGGCCATACAAATCGTTATAGTTTTTAAAGTAATCGACATCAATAAATAAGAGCGATATCGGTCGTTGTTGTCTTAAACAGTGTTTCCATTCCAGACCGATGGTTTCATCGTATTTCCGGCGGTTCCATAGTTCCGTCAGGGGATCCCTTAAGGAAAGCCGTTGTAGCTCATGATTGATCAATTCCAGTTCAAAATTCTGCTGTTCTACCTTGTGATTCGCGGCCGTCAGTTCGCCGGTTCGTTTGGCCACCAGTTCATCGAGATGATCATTCATTTCGGTCAGTTTTTCGGCCATAACGGTGCGGTGTTCCAGCGACTCGGTAAAGGTTTTGGCTAACAATAGCGAATAAAGCGTCGCAAACAACAATTGTCCGGTGGAAGAGTTGGCGTCGCCCTGAAAGATTGTTCTTAACAGCGTTGGCCAGCTGTCATTGATCCAGGGGCTCAGGGTAATGATGTCCATGAAAGCGGTGGCAATCAGAGCCAGACCTCCTAATATGATCAGTCCGCTGTTGTTTTCGCGATGATGAGCGACTTTCAAGAGCATAGCAAACAGATAGACAATCAGGAAGAGGCTCCAGATCTGGTACAGGGGGTTAATGGCGGTGTAAATGTAGGTGGGGGCAAAAATCACCACGGTGGCATAGGCAATTCCGATAATCAGCACAATTTTAATAAAACGGGGATGGAAGTAGTTCGGTAAAATGGCCCGGGAAAACATTAAAATCAGGGGTACCCCCAGATAATAGGTCAGCGTCTGGATTTTTCGGGAGATCACGAAGTCGAGATCGGGCCAGGCGAAGTAAAGGAAAGACTCGCCAATCAGCAGGGTTCGGATTGCCACGAGAATACAAAAAAGTCCAAAATAGAGGGGCGCCCGGTCTTTTTTACGGAATAAAAATAAGGCCAGATGATAAACACCCATCATCATCAGGGCACCACAAAGGAACAATTCATAGGCCAGGCCATTATAGCGGAGAGCCAGCAGCTGGGTTTCCCCGCCCAATAGGATGCTGTTCAGCAGCCCGCCGCTGGACATATAAAAATTGGCCATTTGAAGGACCATCTCATTATCACCCGACAGTGCTTCAAAGGCGATGACCTGGGGCAGATATTGGGGCACCATAGCTTCCCGGGTGGTACCCAGGGTTCCAGCGGTAGCGACCAGATTGCCGTTGACAAAGAGCTTGTAGGCGGTTCGGACCTTGGGAATTTTCAGAGCCAGAATTTGATTTTCAGAAGCAGTAAAGGTCAATTGGTAGGTTGCATATCCGGATCCGGGAATCTTTTGGCTATCGATTTCATATTTGTTCCAGGACGAGGGAAAAGAAACATAGCCGCTGAGGGTACCCTGATCGATGTCGGCGGGTTCAAGGAGCTGATTCCAGTAAAAAGCCCAGTCGCCGTCGAGGGGGATGATTTCATTTTCAAGATTGAAGGACTTTAAATCAAGACGACCGTTTTCAGCTTTCTTTTCAATCGCTGTTGGTTGTGCAGAACAGCCGCCTAGCAAAAAAAACATAAAAATAATAAGTAGGTAAGACGATGCTGCGTTTAATCACGAGGACTCCTTTCCGGGGGCCAAAGTGAACGGTGTTTAAATTGGCCTTAAAATAAGATGAAGACGTGATGCTCACGCCTCCATTTGAGGGTTTGTCCAGTTTTTTCGATCTGATGTCATTGTTTCATGCCCAAGTATATTGCGTTCACGATTATTTCATTATACAATGAGATGATCAATCCAGTCAATTGAGATTTTAGCTCTTGATCAGGACAATTTGGTCAGGCTAAAATACGTTAAAAAAAGAGGCGAAAAATAATGACAAGAGAAACAATCGAAAAGAAAATAACCGAGTATCCGATTTTTGAATATGCATTTTTTGATCCATCAGAAATCAATTTTTATGAGGCCGTGCGCACCATCTGTCAGTTGGAATGTCCCCAGTACGGTAACTCCTGGTCTTGTCCTCCGGCGGTTGGCACCCTGGAAGAATGTAAAGCGCGGTGTCTGGGTTACGATCATGCTTTTATTTTCAGCACCATCGCTGAGGTCAATGACATCCTCAATATGGACGAAATGTTGGCCACCCGATCTGAACATATCGAAATCGTCGAGCAGATCAAGGCCGGTGTTTTTGGCGAACACGAGGACAAACTGATCCTCACCGCCGAATCCTGCGCCATTTGTGAGGAATGCACCTACCCCGATACGGATTGTAAGCATTGGGATAAAATGTATCCCTGCGTCGAAAGTCATGCCATTTCGGTGACGGATATCTGCGAGAAGCATAACCTGTCATTTTTAAACGGCTATAATGTGATCACCTGGTTTGGGATGATCTTTTTTTAAAACCAGGTTTTTAGAGTCAAGCAAAAACGGGAAGAGCCTGTTAGTCAGGTCTATTTGATATAGGAATAACCAAGAAAGTGGGAACAAGATGGATTTATCATTTTTAGGGATTGCGAGCAATCCGATCACAGTTTTTACCCAAGCCGACAAAGTGGCTTATTTACGGAACCCGGATGACATTGATGAAGGGATCAGGGAACTGGTGGATGCGATTAATGCCATTCCGGTGTTTTTTTCGATGAGCGCCTGCCAGGGGTTTTTGATTGAGGATGAACGGGACGAGCATTGCCCGGAAACCTATGTAGACTTTTACGTGACTGACGAGCAATACCAGCTGGCCCGGCTGCTGCTGGGGTCACTGGCCAGTAAATTTAATGCCAGCATCGACTGCAAGGTCGTTTACGAAGCTGATTTTGATATAACGGCAGCAGACGAAATCGTGGCCAATGGGATGGTCAAGCTGCGCCATAGTATCGAAATCTATGAGCTGCCGCCGGAGTTAATGAAGTCGACCTATCAGGAACTGGTGGACCACATCCGTAAATTCGGGGAAGCTGTGGATACTACAAAGTAAGGATTGTTTGGGGTGTCACTAAACTATATATGTTCAAATAAAGATTTAACGTAGGGGCGATCCGTGATCGCCCGCACATAGCACAATTGCCAGTTCGATTTATAAAATTTTTTAATGCAACTTATATCGCGTGAGTTTTGATCGATGTTTATAGATCATGCAATTACCAGATAAATGAATCAGAAGACAGGGGGAAAATGATGGATAAGAAGGTCAATGCTTTATTTGAACCATTCACAATCAACAATCTTGAGCTGAAGAATCGGCTGTTTATGCCAGCGATGGGAATTCCAACCGTCGATGAAAACAGAGCCTATACCAAAGCGGCTAGCGCTTTTTATAAGACTCGAGCCAAAGGTGGGGTTGGCCTGATTATCACCGGCGCCAACGAGGTGCTAAGACGAGATGGGAAAAAACCGGTGTGTACCGATCCCACCCCATTGGTTAATCCAGAAGCCTATATCAGTTCCGGCCGTGAACCTACTGGAGCAATCCATTCATTTGGCTGTAAAGTTTTTGTTCAGCTGGCCGCCGGTTTGGCTGGCGATTCCCAGGTGGAACAAAGCAGCCATTGCCAGGCGATGACCACAGCAGAAATACAACTGCTGGTGGCGGACTTTGCCGAATCGGCAAAAATTGTCAAAGTCGCCGGCTTTGACGGCGTCGAAATTCAGACTGGCTATTTGCTGGATTATTTTACGCTGGCAGTTTTTAATCAACGCAGGGATGGTTATGGCGGGGATCTGCAAAACCGCTTCCGAATTGTGACAGAAATAATTGTCGCCATTAAAGCCGCTTGCGGCAGCGACTTCCCGGTGATTTTGCGGTTGGCCATGAAGAGTTATCTTAAAACCGGGGGACAGCAAGCCCTGCCCAGTGAAGAATTTGTGGAACAGGGACGCGACCTCGATGAAGCCGTGGCTGCGGCGGTCATGCTGGCCGCGGCGGGCTGTGATGGTTTTGACGTGGAGGCTGGCAGCAGCGCATTTGAGAAAGCCTCTTACTGGAAATATCCACCGGTTTATTTTGACAAAGGGGTTTATCTCAACCTTAGTGAAGCTCTGAAAAAAGCTGTCCCGGTGCCAGTATTGGCAGCCGGAAAAATGGACAATCCCGAGCTGGCGGTGGACGCTCTGGCAAAAGGCCGGTTGGATGCGGTGGGGCTAGGGCGGCCGCTACTGGCCGATCCAGAGCTGCCCCAAAAACTGAAAAACGGCCAGATCGATGATATCCGACCCTGTCTGGGCTGCAATGACGGCTGTCTGGCTCAGCAAATTGCCGGAGCAGAAGCCTCCTGCACCGTTAACCCGGCCTGCAACCGGGAATTGCTGATCAAAATGGAGACCGCCAAGGCTTCCCAAAAAGTGGTCGTGGTCGGTGGTGGCCCGGCCGGCATGGAAGCCGCCCGAGTCAGCGCCTTGCGAGGCCATCAGGTGATCTTGTTTGAAAAAAGCTATCGCCTCGGAGGCAAGCTGAAATACAGCAGCAAGCGGATCTTAAAAACCGCTGATGATCGGTTGATCCATTGGTATGAAGCGCAGCTGGAAAGTTTAAGGGTAGAGATTCGCCTGGATGAACCGGCAACCGTGGAAAAAATAGCGGCGATCAATCCCGAGATCGTTTTTATTGCTCAGGGTGCAGAGGCTCGACAGCTTAGATTCCCGGGGATGGACAGCGAAAAAGTGACCAACGCGATTGACGTAATTAGCGACAAAACCTTTGTCGGCCCCTGGTGTCCGGCCATTGGCGGCGGCCTGGCAGGATGTGAGGCATCGCTTCATCTGGCCATGCATCGTCACAAGATGACCATCGTTGAAGTCGCCCCGGATATTCTGACCGTTGGTATTCCCCTGGCTCCGGCCAATAAACAGATGATTAAGGATCTGTTGGACTTTTATCGCAGTGAAATTATTACCGGTGCTGAGCTTAAAGCGGTTACCGAAGTGGGTGCCGTGATTGAAGCCAGAGGCGAGGAACGGATCATTCCGGCCCATCATGTGATGATTGCCGTGGGTTTTGAACCAGCCCCTTCTTTATATGAAGAACTAAAGCACGACTACCCTCAAGTTTATCATATTGGCGATAGTCAGGCAGTCAGAAATATTCGGGCTGCGATCTGGGTAGCCAATGAGGTGGCCGGTTTGGTTGAATAAAAGTGATCAAAAAAAATAACTGAAAATCTAGGTTGAATTAAATATTATCATGTAGGGGCGATCCGTGATCGCCCGCACACTGTGCAATTGCCAGTTCAATTTGTAACATCATTTAATTTAACTTAAATAGACAATTGGTCCAGGGTCGTGAGTT
>JAQUWM010000101.1 GCA_028692885.1 Acetobacterium sp.
ACAATATTGCCATTGAACGGTTTTTCCGATCATATAAATGGGAACGCCTGTATTTGCTGTACCCGGAAACCGTTACTGAAGTGAAAGCTATGACAAAGGAATACATCGCTAAATATAACCACAAGCGAGGTCATCAACGATTCGATTACAAAACACCGGCAGCTGTATTCTATGAAAATTTGGCATTGGCTGCCTGATCAAAATGCGAAAGGAGATTTATCTAAAAATTTCTGATTTCGTGTCTTGACAAGTGTGTACATTATAATGCGAATGGCATTTTGGGCGGTCATTGGCAGCCTAATATCGGGGCTGATACCACCAATCCCATTCTGGCTATCCAATCAGTGAATTCAAGTACCGGTATTAGATTCTTATTGGATTTTTTCCGCTAGCGTTTTTATACGCTCCAGAGCTCTGGGAAACCTGATCTTAAATGTTTCTTCCTGTTCTTTTGGAACATCGGTTTTAACAATTAGTGTCGTAACGCCATTTTTTTCGGCAAGGGAATAACTCTCTGTCCCCCCTGTCCACTCTTTTTCGCGTTCCTGCTGTCCACTTTTTTTTGTGTCTGCACTGTGCCTGAATAATACAAACTCATTCGGATTAAGTTTCTCTATCAGATCTGTCACACCGTAACCACTTACCGATGATATAAATTCAATTTCATTTCCTTCTTTCATTGCTCCCTTCATATATGTGCCTTCATCAATAATATTTGCCCAGTCACGGAATGTTATATCTTCCCACAGCGTTTCCCACACTCTTTCTTTAGCTGTATTTATTTCGATCGAGAACTGTATTTTTTTCATATTTCCCTCCGTTTGCACATTCACCTTATCGTGCATAGTCAACATAGACTTTTTATTATATACGATTGATTATCGCAGCAACAAATTTCTCGACACCATGATCAATCGTATTGATCAATTGAGCCTGATCTTCAAAATCAGGTGTGCATGTCAATACGTATTCTATGATAGCATCCTGATTATTTTTATCATGAAATACATTTATTTCATCTGAAAGACGATCAAGTATCGATTGATGTGTTCTGGCAATATCGCGGTTCCGCGCCGAAAGCCATACCTCAAAGGACCCTTTTTCATGTAAATACACAATCGCAATTTTTAAACCTTTATCTTTTAATGGCTTCGTACTCAAAGAAAAATAAGACATATCCAAATATCCCTGATAGATGCTGCTGACATCGTAGTGTGGGTATTTTTTAATAAAAACTGCTCTTAATTTACCGATAAACTCCAATATCCCTTTATATGCAATTTGGATTTCACCCAGCCGTAACTGCTGAGTATACGCCGCTATTCGTTCATTAAGCGTTTTCATACTTTTGCCTCCAACAAATTTAATTTAGTTGTTTTGAATGTATGACGAGAGAAGCGCCCTTTGTCATAAAGCAATCTCACTGGAGAATCGAATGGCTGTGAATATAAAATTCTTCCTGACTTGGCTGATATTTTTTCTCCATGCTTTCCAAAGCCGCGTCAAAACGCTCCGCTTCTTGTTCATCAATCTCAAACACCGGACTTTGACAATAAACCCATTTTCTTCCGTCCAAGACTTCTGGTTTGAGTTCTTTTACCATCATTGCCGTCGGATAGATCTCCTTTTCTAGACAGATATTATATCGCTTGCAACTCTTAAAACCGCGGCTGACGTAATTATTCGGATTCCCAAAGATGACAATCACATCATAACCAAGCGCGGCAGCCTGTTCAAAAGAATACTCCAATAGTTTTTTTCCATATCCCTTTCGCTGATACTCTGGCAAAATGCAGACAGGGCCGAAGGTCAGGATCTCTTTTTCTGATCCGGACTCATCAATCAGTTTTGCTTTCGTATACATGATATTCCCGATGATCTGATTATCAACTTCAATCACCAGATCCAACTCCGGCAGAAAATCTTCGTGGGATCGCATCAGATGAACCAGATAGTGTTCATTACACCCCGGGATATATAAATTCCAAAAACATTTTCGGGTGAGTTCTTCAACTTGCTGATAATCGCTTTCTTCTTCATTCCTGATTTTAATTGCTTTGTCCATGTGTCTAACCATTCCTTTCTTTTTATTAATCGGATTCATAACCGCACTTTTAATATTCCGGAAAATTTAACCGTTCCAGTTGACACTTCAACGCTCCCTGTTGGCTGACAGTAATTTATCCAGATAAATTGATTTAAACTGTTTGCTGGCCAGAATCTGTTTAATTGGTGGCAGTTTTAGAATCACGCCAAATACCGCTGCCATTGCCCGATGATTGGCAAATGCCTGATTATCGAAGATCAGATTCTGTAGCGTTCCCTTTTCAATCGCCTGCAGAACAAACCGATGGGTACTGTTTACCGGGGTAATGACTTGGATCGCTCTTCGCTCTAAATAAATCGCGTTCTTCGGACAATTTCTGACACAAACACCACAGCCAAGACAGACATTCTGATCGACCACGGCTGCGTCTCGGCCTTCTTTTTTATTTTGCATGGATATTGCCAGTACCGGGCATACCTTTTCACATTTACCACATCCGATACACGCATCCGAGATAACAGGTAAATAATTTGTTGTTGCGACTGGCTGCATGGGGCTGAACTTTCTTGCCGTTTGCAAGGCTTCGCAGCAGCAGCCGCAACAATTGCAGATAAATGCCGGGAATTCCCGGACATTTTCACCGATCTGTACCAGATTCGCCGTATACGAACGCTCCAATACATCGATTGCCTCTGCTTTGTCAATTAATCGGGCGTGCTGTCCATTTTCTGCCAGAGAATGGGCAACATCTCCCAAGGTTAGACAAACATCTAACGGCGCATCAATTTCACAAGGGTGACCGACATGTAACATCTTATGGCGACAATAGCAGGTTCCAAGCCCAATATGTGCTGCTTCTTCGATAATATGACTGGCTCTTTCATAATCCAAAATATGAATCGTATTGTCATTCGTTAAAACTGGTTCCTGAACATAGACTCGTCCCAGAAATGTTTCTGTTGCAAAGAAAAGATCTTTGACAAAATCTTCTTCAACATTCATATACTGATAGTACAACTCACTTAAATACTTCTGATCTAAATCCCCTCTTGTCCGCATCAGAGCAAATTCAATAAAGCCGGCCATCGGTGGCGGCATGACAAATTGACGTTTTCCCTGATAATAAGAATCCACCAGCAATGCCTTCTCGCACAAACGATCTAAAAAGGTTTCTGCACTTAATTCGCTGATCTTCCATATTTTTGCTGCTTTTTTCGCCGTAAATGGACGAACCGGCAACAACGCCACCCATTTTGCTTCCTGTTCCGTATACAGCACCTGTAGTATTTTATAAAGATTCTCCGATGGCGGTGCGCCCTGGGTAAACCAATTAATTCTATCTTCTAAACTCTTGTAGGCATCTTTACTTGTTATATGTCCCATTTATTTACTTTCCCTCACATGTTACTCCATATCCATCCCTATGAAAACAAGGGGCCGCTTCGGGGTTTTTGGTCGTTCACCATGCTTTGACATGTAGAAATTATCCGTATCCGTACAGTTATAGATGTCAGCATGTAGCGGTACAATTGCCTCCAGATTGTTAGACCTCACGGCTTTTGTCCCAAATTCTGGTATTCGGGGTTCTGCCTGAGCAGATCAGTCAGTCGTTCATCTGTCCATCTCGTTTTTGAGCGGTTATCCAGACATTCGTCCTGGTTTTCTTCCTCAGAAAATCGAATAAAATCTGCTTCTGTTGGAAAATAGTCTTTGATTATCCCACTATCAAGTGACGTTGCCTTTCCATGATACGCCTGCCTGATCTGATGATAACTGCTCCACGGATATTCTTCCAAGCAGGACGCTATTCCGGCTTTTATGGGATTGCAGTACGAACTGCTCATTTTTTGTCACAATTCACGACAAGGGTATCGCATTCGGGATCTGTGTCATGTGATTTCTATCCTCGTTGTCTACTCAGCCCAATCGGATTTTAGCTATTTATTTGTAAGTTCTTCGATGATGGATTTTAGTTTATCCTTAGATTCACCAAGGTTTTTTACATTCTCATCGATCAACGCCGATGCTTCTTCTGTAGACATTTTAAACTGCTCATCACCATTATTAACTTCGACATAATCCAGATTCTTGATTAAACCCAGTAACTGAATCGCTGATGGCACAAAATCACTTTCATTAAAAGAACCATCCTTTTCAGCGATATTTATGATCAGCCCGTAGGGTTCCTGACTGGTTTCCAGCTGGATGGTGTAATCTTTTATTTTTCCCAAGCCAGTCTTTTCAATTAATGCATAAACGGCGGCATTGTCTCCTGCAAACTCCACCTTAGCAGCATAGAGATCGTCCGCTGTTTGTTTGACTTCCTGAGATAATTGACTACATCCAGTCGCACCAAAAAGCAATAATGCCATACACATTAAACTAATAGCCACTCGTTTCATTGTTTTCTCCCTGTTTATTAATAATAGATTACCAGCGCATTTCTATCGCCTCGATTCAATCACCTGTTTTTTCTACCCAATGCTTTGCAACCGCAAGATATTGTAGAGATAAATTTAATTACCCAATCTAAATCCTGTTACACGCATTCATTAATTTCAAGACCTATTTAGACCCTAGCTACAATTTTTTGTGCAAAGTCGGTTGCTTCTTTTAAATCCTTAGCGTTTGGATGCGTTGCGGAAACAAATAATATCCTACCCTTGCAAACAAATTCATCAAGAACTTTTATTCCCTTTTCTTCAAGTATAGTGCGAACTGTGATCTGCCTTTGACTGCCTGAAGCACAGCTTGTTACGAGTGCCGCATATTTGGGCACGGGTGCCTCAATCGTTTTTATGTACGTCAATAGCGCTGGCATACTGGCACCACCATAAATGCCGCCAACGATAAAAAGTAAATCAACCTCATGCAAGGCCGGATTGTCAGTGATATTTTGGACTTTAATATTCAAAAATAAACCGATCGCTTCCGCCAATTTTTTTGAATGTTTGGTTTTAGTTGCATAAATGACAGCAGTCTTCATCATTTTCACTACCTCCAGTAATTTAATCATGACAAGGGGATACTGACCGCCAGTTCCCGAAGATCTTCTTGCTTGATTCCCACCTGTTCCACTTTTTTACTCTTTGTCCTCTTTAGCAGTTCCAGTTGATTTTTGCCGGGTTCGTTTCATGCTCCACTGCTATGCTACGCAAAGCGGCTTCGATACGACCGCACTCTGCGGCGGCACATTGTTCAATTTCATCCCAACTTGCCGCTGTCCCGAGCTGATCATAGGCCACTGCCAAGGCCCCATAAAAAGCCAAACCAATACAATGCCGGGCGGAATGAATGGTCGATGCCGATTGACCGATGGCCCGGGCCGCCGCTTGCGCCACCGGATTTCCCTCTGCGTCACGGGCAGCACCATGGCAGGAGAGGATTTCCTTTTTTGCCTGGGGCAGTTTAATCGTCCCTGACAACCATTCCCGAGCCGCTTTCAAAGCCTGCTGTGGTCGCGAATCATTCGGGTAGTCCCGCTCCCATAATGGCTGCATCACCGCTTCACTATAAGCAATCGCCCAGTTTGCAAGGGTTTCTTTACTCTGGGTTTCAATTAACGACATCAGCGATTGAATATACGGAGCCTTCCAGTCACTGAGCATCTTTCTCGTTTTCGGCATGTTTATTCCCCTTCTTATCAGGCATAATCAACATCGACTTTTTATTATATGCGATTGATTATCGTCTCAACACCTTGATCAATCGTATTGATCAAGAGCGCCTGATCTTCAAAATCAGGTGTGCATGTCAATATCCATTCTGCGATAGCATCCTGATTATTTTTATCATGAAATACATTTATTTTATCTGAAAAACTATCAAGTATCGATTGATGTGTCCTGGCAATATCGCGGTTCCGCGCCGAAAAACATACCTCAAAGGACCCTTTTTCATGTAAATACACAATCGCAATTTTTAACCTTTATCTTTTAATGACTTCGTGCTCAAAGAAAAATAAGAAATATCCAGATATCCCTGATAGATGCTGCTGACATCGTAGTAGGGGCATTTTTTAATAAAAGCGGCTCTTAATTTATCGATAAACGCCAATATCTCTTTGTATGCAATTTGGATTTCACCTTGCTGCAACTGCTGAGTATACTCCTCAATTCGTTTATTAAGAGTTTTCATACTTTTGCCTCCAACAAATTTTATTTAGCTGTTTTGAATATATGAGAAGGGAAGCCTCTCCATTTCATATGGTGTTGTCATTCACAATCTGGTAAAAGTAGCTTTGAAGAAACCTAACATATTGGGTTGATCCATCATGACATTGACCGGGATGCTTGTAAAATTTGGGGATAACCCATATTTTTTAAGACTGTTCATATCCATATAAAGTGTAGCAGTGCCATCTGAATTGACGCCATTGATCCTGAAATCAAATTCCATGCTGTCTCCACCACCGATATATTGCTCGTAGACCATGTGACCGGTCGAAGGGCTGGTTTTTGATACTCTCAAGATAGTCTTTCCGTTGCTGTACTGTATTATCCAATCGCCATTCATTTTATTCAGCAGCTGTTCGACAGCAGAGGGCTGAACAAAGGCATTGCTCGTTGACCCTGGTGCCGCACTGCCTTTGGGTACGATCTTTACCCGGATACCTTCCAGTCGATAACCATAACCAGCGGTGCCAGCGGACTCGCCATTCTTAGCCCAGCCCATCCAACCGATATTTTGCGCATGCACCTGATAATAAATATCAAATTGGTCGGCAGCGGTGCCCGTCAGTTTGATCTGGATTGCTTCGAGGCGATAGGACAGCCCTTCGGTGCCACTCATTAAATCATCTGTTTTCCAACCTCTGGTTGTGTCAGCTTCCCAGCCGATGTTTTGAATATGGGTTTGATAACTGATCCCCAGATCATACCCCCTGGGTATCCAATTTGATCTTGATTCCCTCTAATCGGTATGATTTTCCTTCGGTACCACTTATGGTTCCGTTACTGACGTAATTCTGCCAACCCTCATTCTGGACATGGGTGCAATAAGAAACCGATGGCAGCGCTTCCGCCGTTGCAGTTACTGAAAACACGCTCCCAATCGTTATCAAAGCCAACAGGAATACTGTCAACTTTTGAATGCATTTTTTCACAAGTTTCTCCTCCTTCTCTTTAGCTACCATTTAATAGCGGCTTACAATGATATATTCACAATAATATGCTTTTTAATCATAGAAAAGCTTATTTATCTCACATGACTAAGTCATGATATGGGATCGTTTCGGGACCTGTGTCATGCCATTTGGTCGAATTTCCTAGCGAGGGAGATGTTTCGTTCGCCATCAACTTGATAACGATTATTCTACTAACAAATAAATTTAATATCTTCAACATTCCACACAGGATCATTTATTTCAGCCTTCATAATCTAAAATTAAAAACTATGCCTAGAAATTTTTATTTTATTTATATATTACTCAACTTTCCCAGCTCTAAAATTCAGCTGAGACTTTACAACAACACACTCTGTAGCTTCTAAAAAACAGAAGTTGACAGAAAAATGCACCTGACATCTGATATAATGAAAATGCAAACTAACAAA
>JAQUWM010000102.1 GCA_028692885.1 Acetobacterium sp.
GTGAGGTGCTGGCCACCTGCCGGGAAAAGAAATTTGATCGGGAAGCCCTGGAAAAGAAGGTCATTGAAACTTTTAAGCCCTATCCGCTGCTGGCACCCGAAGCTGACAAAAAAGAGAAACTGCGGGTAATCTTTACCTATCATTACGGCCGGGATTTTATGGAAAAAGAAATCCTTTACTACAATTTCATCGAGCGTGATATCATGGTCACCGGCGGCAAGAAAACCGTCAAGGATGAGAAGGGTCATCTGATTTCGCCCCGGCCCAAGCAGAAATTTGGTACCGATAAGATCATGGCTAAAATTGATGAGTTTCTGGCTCACGAGCAGGAAGATGATTATTTCGAAAAAATGCTGGAACGCCAGTTAAAAGGAGTTTCCGAAGCCCGGAAAAAAGAACTGCTGGATAAGCGCAAGGCCTACGCCAATAACAAAAATGTTTACTCGCTGCTGATGCAATATGCCGCCGGCTTTGGCAAGTCCAATATCATCGGCTGGGCAGCCCTGCAGCTCAAGGATTTCCGCCGCGGCGGCGACTATATTTACGACAAGATCATCATTGTGGTGGATCGCCTTCAGCTCCGTTCCCAGATTGATGATAAAATGCTGAACATGAACATCGATAATCGGCTCTATGTGGAAGCTTATAACAAGCGCACCTTTATCGATGCCCTGGTCACCGATAAACGGCTGGTGATTGTCAACCTGCAGAAATTCGGGGCGGTACGGGAAATTCTTGATGATGAGGTGCTGGATCAGCTGTCCAAGCTGCGGATCGTCTTTTTAATTGATGAGATCCACCGCTCTAACAGCGGCGGCCAGCATGAAGAAATGGTCAGTGTCTTTGACGAATTCCAGACGCCTTTTGATACCAAAACCTATGCCGTCAAACGGACCAAGAAAAATCTGATCATCGGTTTTACTGCGACTCCGGATGATCACACCCTGGCCCGGTTCGGGGAGTTTTCCGGTTACGCCGAAAGCGAAAAGCTGTGGCGGCCCTTTGATGCCTACACCATGAAGGAAGCCATCGAAGATGGTTTTATCCTGAACCCGCTGAAAAACATTGTGCCAGTGGCCTCAAAACTATTTTTTGATTTGCCGGCCAATCCCTTAAAAGGGTTTACCGAACAGGAATACCGGGATGCCCAGAAAAAGCAGATCTATGAAAATCGTGACCGGATTGACGCCATTGCCAAATATGTGGCCGATCTGTTGGTCAAGGATGTCTTCCGCCAGATCCGGGGTACCGGTAAAGCGATGCTGGCCGTGCATTCGATCAAAGCGGCGATTGCTTATCACGAGGCGGTGACCTGTCATTTTGGCGAGTTGGTACAAGATCCCAAGTACAATAAATATGCTGAGGCACCGATTTTTGTGGTCTACTCCAGCAATCAGGACGAGCAAGGCGCCAGTGCTTTAAACGGCGGTTTGACTGAAGAAAAAGTGCTGGAAGCCTTTGCCGCCCGGAAAAATGGGCTGATTATCGTGGTGGCCAAGCTCCAGACCGGCTACGATGAAAAACGGCTGCATACCCTCTTCCTGGATAAAGAGATCCGGGGGATCAATGCGATTCAGACGATCTCCCGGGTGAACCGCACCACCAAATATAAGAACGACTGCAAAATTGTCGACTTTTCCTATGATAATGTCAACGTCCAGAACATCAAGGATGCCTTTGAACATTTCTCCGATGTGGTGGTGTCTGACTTTGATCCTTTTGCGGATAAAAAGATTTTGGAGCTGCTGCTGGTTGAGCTAAAAAAAGCGGATGTCTATTTAAACTTTTTCAAACCCTTTATGAGTCTCTATCAGGATGCCGCCAAGCGAAATCAGCCGGAGCATTTTCTTGATTTTGAAAGCGCCCTGAAAAAACACATTGAAGCTAATCCCCGCCATACTGCCGACACCAAGGCCAAGGCGGCTCAGTATTTCACGATTCTCAACCGGATTGAATATGTCATTGAAATTGATGATAAATTCCGGGAGGGGGCATTTCTGTTTTTCTGGCGAAAATTCAATACCCTGTATAATCTGATCAACCGCACCACCGACGTAAAGGATCCCATTGACGTCTATTTCGATAATCAGATCGGTATCATTGAGGTAGAAACCGAGGATACGAAAGCGAAGAAAAAAAAGGAAACCAAACTGGCCGAAAGCAAAGGTCAGGAAACCCAGCACGAATTTGATATTCTGGCGGTGATTGAAGCCCGCAACGCCAAGGAAGCAGAAGTCGGCGAACTGATCCATGCTTTTGAAGACAAGATACGGGTGTTCTTTGACTACGTCAAAGATTCCCCCGAGGGCAAACGGCTGATTATCAAGATCAATTCCCAGGCTCCGGAAGCGGAAATCTATGATGACTTTGGCAAAATCTACCGCCGCTACCGAGCCATCAAACGCAAAGAGGTCGGCGAGTTTTTCTTTAATGAGATGGATGATATTGTCGAGAAGTTGTGTGATGATTTTGAGGGGAGTTTGAAAGGGTGATAGATTGTTGGTTTGTAATATGGTTTCGCTTAAGGAACTGTGCCTGAGAAACCTCCGAAAAACGAAAAGTTGCGGAAAAATATGCAAGTTTGAGTTGTCGACTTCCAAGATCATTTGAATTACCGAAGAGAAAATACGTGATTTCAAGCTGAATTGCTCAATACAATAATGAAAGTAATCTTTATTTGCAGGAATGCTCATTAAGCTTTCAAAATTTTTCAGAAAAAAGAGTTTTTCGGAGGTTTCCCCGACACTAACTTATATGCCCCAAGGAGCTATGCCCGACACCAACTTATAAATCTATTCCCAATAAGTCATACAACAATTTTCAAATCAAAGGAGAAACCCCAATGAAACCAGAAAAACTCAGAGAAATCATCAGCCCTGGCGAAGGCCTGACCGTGGAATTCAAGCAAAGCCGCAACAAATTGAATCGGGATGTGTTTGAAACCGCAACGGTGGTCATCTGTTTCTGGGGGGTGATGATCAGGGTGGGATTGTTGGGATCGAACCCGCTGCCATTGAAAAGCTGAAAATGGATTTTGTCACTGCTTAGATTAATACTCATTCACACAGCATTTAAAGGGGCGAAGAGAAATGAAGAAATATTTAAAAAAAATACTGATCGTAATGCTGTCAATTATGGTTTTATTAACGGTGGCATTTTTTATCTATGTGTCGGATTATTACCGTGCCGATGATGTGGCGGTTGCCGTGATGCAAAGTGACGAGTCCATCCGCATCGAAGAAAATCTGACCATCCTGACACCGGATACACCAAGCGATACCGCCCTGATTTTTTATCCTGGGGCCAAGGTGGAGCATACCGCATATCTTCCGATTTTAGAAAAGCTGCGCCAGAACGGTATGACCTGCGTTCTTGTCGAAATGCCTTTTCACATGGCGATCTTTGATCCAAATGCTGCCGACACGGTTTTTGATACCTTGCCAACGATTAAAAACTGGTACATCGGCGGACACTCGATGGGGGGCGCGATGGCCAGCAGCTACGCCGCAAGTCATCAAGACAAAATCGACGGACTGATTTTGCTTGGGGCCTATATCTATGGAGACTTCCCGCCGGAAAAGGCACTGACCATTTATGGGACACTGAATGCAAATTTGGAAAAAAATATTAATTACACAGAAAATATTGTAATCATTGAGGGCGGCAATCATGCCCAATTCGGCAATTATGGCCAACAAAAGGGGGATCCACAAGCGGCGATCAGCAGCGAAGAACAACAGGATATCGCGGTACAAGCGATCCTGGATTTTATCAAGCAAAGATCAGACAAATATTACATCAAAATCCCAGGAGTATGTAAACTGTAACTAAATACATATAAAAAGACTGCACCTGTAAAAAGACTGCACCTGACACCAACTTATTAACTTACAAAATCAGAACAGCACAAGATGATGGAGGTTTTGTGTTTTTGTCCTTCGATACCAAAAGGGGAGGGCTGACTCAAAAAAGGAGAACTACCAATGAATATTATCACCATCACAGCCGGTTCCACAGGAGATGCAGGCCACCGATCCGATCGGTAAAATGATCAAATGGATGGGGAAGGGTTCGATGAAGAAGCATCCGCCCCAAACCTTCACACCGGATCTCGTCATTAACAGACTATTCCATTTTTTTAGGTTTACACAGCATTTCTTCTTTTTCGGCAACCCGTCCACATCTTTTGCAAATGTATTTGGGTTCTTTTACCAGCTTGATATATTCCTTTAGATTGTCTTTCAAATAATCGTCTTTTACGAGCTTACATAATGTTTTAGCCATTTTTTTCTCCTTGCCTTCATTATTTTAATTCGATACTGCCGAACTACCGTATCAGCTGCACGTTATAGGCTAATTATACCCTGAAAACCGGATATTAACAATATTATTTAAAACGCGTATCGGGACTTGACACCAACTTATTAACTTACAACTTATTTTGCAATGCGGATTGAAAAAAAACGATATGTCATTTAAACTTAACTGGTACAAGCAATTAACTCAGAAATGGGAGACAAAATGGACAAGAATAAGATAATTACAAGTAATATTAACGATACCGCCCTGATCTTCGAAGGTGGGGGCATGCGGGCCAGTTACAAAGGAACTGTGCCCGACACGAAGTCATTCGAGGCAAGCGCCTTAAACTATTTTTGGAAATACTCAAGCATGATTTTGCACTACCGCAAAAATAATCAGCTGGTTTTTAAAGCCATTGAAATTCATGAGCCCAGCGTGGTTGCCGTTTTTGATGACTTTTTCACCAGTCTGATTAGAATCAAATATGTTTTACCAAAGGAGCAAACCCTGGTCGAACTGGATCGATTAATAAAGCTCGCTGAAGCATTATAACGGAACTCAATAAAACTAAAAAATAAATTTAGAAAAGAGCGATAAAATGAATAATGAAAACGATAAAAGCCAATTAGTCAACGATTATGCCATCGAAAATTTCAAAAATGGCTTAAATTGCGCCGAAAGTGTCTATGATGCCCTGATCCGTGCCGGTGTTCTGGATGTTGCCAAGGAAACCGTCGCCATGTGTACTGGCTTTGGTGGGGGGATTGGGCTTTACGGTGAAACCTGCGGTGCCTTGTCGGCGGCGGTGATGGCAAACAGTGCCGTCTATGGTCGAAAGGATCCCTGGCGTGTTGATTCCGAAGTTCGCGGTGCCGAAGTCAGCCAAAAATATTATCGGCGTTATAACAATCTTGTCCAGGCCTTTAAAGAAGCCAACGGTTTTACAAGCTGTCGTGATATCTGTGCCCCTTTTGACGATTGGCACGGGAAAAACAGACGGGTACATTGCCTGAAATTGATTGGGGCTACCGCCCAATTAGCTTATCAATATCTGCAAATCCCCCAGGAAGAAGCCTTCGAAATGCCTTATCGTGAAAAAATGGGAGCGCCGATACCGAAGTAAATGAGGATGTTAGGATTTTAAAAATATGGGTATGATTGACTGATAAAAAAGTGAAATAGAAAACATCGGGAACGCTGCGTACAAGGGGCGGAGGTTTTATCTTCTCTGGGTAGTTCGCTTATTACATTAAAAGGAGAATCAAAAATGAACATCATTACCATCTCGGCGGGTTCTAATTGTTACCTGATCTCCGATCGGGAACGACACCTGATGATTGACGCCGGTGCTCCAGGAATGGCGGCTAAAATTGAAAGAACCCTGGCACAAAATAAGATAGCCATCGACCAAATCAGCTTTCTGGTTCTGACCCATGGCCATAGTGATCATATTGGCAATGCCGCCGTCTTTCAGGAAAAATATGGACTCCCCATTGTCATCCATGCAAATGACATCGCACTGATTGATAATCCGTTGTCTCAGCCGATGCAAGCCACCCATCCGATCGGCAAAATGATTAAATGGATGGGGAAGGGTTCGATGCAGAAGCATCCGCCCAAAACCTTCAAACCGGATCTCGTCATTAACGGCCCGGAAACCAACCGACTGGGTTTCGGTGAAACCATCCATCCCCTGCCTGGTCATACCCGCGGCTCGATTGCGATTTCGTTTCCAAGCGGCGAATTATTTGTCGGTGACACCCTGATGAATCTGATCGGCCCGCAACCGGCTTATCTCTGGGACGATATCGCGGCCTTGCAAAAAAGTGTCCAGGCGGTGGTGCAGCTGCCAGTAAAAACCATTTACTACGGTCATGGGCGACCGACACCGATAAGCAAAGCAGCTTTTTTTTATTTTAAATAAAATCATGTCACACTTTTTGCCACATATTGACAAGCTTGTCAAAGATTGTTACTATTGAATTAAAGTCACCTTTAATCGAACGAAATATCGATCACTGTTTGAAAATTATGATGCCATAGCACCTGTAATTGCACAAAAGCTTAAAAAACCATCCATGAAACCACAAAAAGAACTCAACCCGCTTAGGTTAAACAATTCGTGATCGAAAAAGGGGTGACGAGGTCGCTAAATGCACAAGGAAATGATCGATTTTGATGACGGAGCGACCCATTAGAATTAGAAAGGGAAACGATTATATAAATAGGAAGGTTTTGTCGATGAAGAATCAGAACATGAACTTTACAAAAAAAATTATCGGGTTTGTTTGTGAAAAATGGTTAATGATTAAGCACTACGCGACTGAAGAAGAAAGATTAAATAAGCTGGTGGAAACGGAGATCTCCGAACGAAATATTCAAAAAATTAAGCTCCTTCAATTTACAGCGATCCTAATCAATTCAGTTTTGATTTTTTCTTTTGCGTATTTGTTCGATCCAGTTACAGTAATGGCGGAAAAGTGGCGAAATGGCGTGATTCTTGTGCATCTTGTCAGCGCAATCGCAGTCGCCCTGATAACCGTTTTGCTGATTATCAATAGTAAAAAAGAAAATCCTGCTTTAGGCACCAGAATAATTGAAAATAGTTTTATCGTTTATGTCGTTTCATTCGGATTTGCTATTATATTTGTCGATCTACCGCGCACCGCAAATATTGTTCCATTTTTAATTGTTTGCGTGGTCATCGGTGCTTTTGTTTTGAAGAAACCGATTTTCATAGTCATACAATATTTAGTTTCATATGTTATATTTTTTAATATCATCGGAATAAACGAAAAGGATGCAATGGCTTTAATTACGAATCGTGTGAATGGATTTGTATTTGTTATCATCGGCACTTTTATGGCCATTATTCTCTGGCAATCAGAACGAAATAACATATTACAAAAACGAAAAATAAATGAGCAACAACAAAAATTGGAATCAGCGGCGTATTACGATGATTTAACCGGTCTCATTAACCGCCGTAAATGGATCGAATTTCTCAACGATGAGTTTGAGCGCATGAAGCGTTACAAGCATAAAAGCAGTATCTTATCCCGGATTTCGAGTAAAAGCATAGAAATTTAGCAATTTTAGCCAAATCAGTGCTCACAAACCGCATAAAACGGTAAAAATAATCTAAAACCGCAAATGTAGTGACCGAAAATAGAATTAAATTCATT
>JAQUWM010000103.1 GCA_028692885.1 Acetobacterium sp.
CCTTAAATTGTGATGATTTATGATTATCATGGCGGGTATATTATGTAAAGAAATATATTCTAAACATCAGGGATTCAGGCGTTTATGATACGTATCTTTACATAACGGAATACTTAACATAACCCTTTGATTTAAGATAATAGGGTCGTCTTGCCCCCGGAAACACCTTGACGATAATGATCGTCTTTTCTTCAATAGTTTTATATTTAATTTCAAAATCAACAACTGGCTGGCATGCATCTGCAATGGCATTGGTGATCCGATCCGCCGTCATAAAAACCTGATCTTGTGGAATACCCACCACTTTACAGGTTTTATCTTCGATACCAAAAACCATTTGACCACCGTTCCCATTAGCAAAAGCGATAATGGTTTTTAAATACTTTTCACTATTACCTGGTACTTCTTGTTTATATTCAATACTACTGGATTCGCCTGTAAGTAGTTCTTCCATTGGTTTATTATCCTTTCCGATTTTTTCTTTCTGGCATCAACACTACTTTTTCTAATGAGTTCATTAATTATTTAAGCTTTGCTAAAAATAACAAACTTATCTTTTTTGACTTCTTTTAGTTCTTTTTTAAACAGGCCTTTCATTTTCTCTATTCCTACTTTTGAATTAATATCACTACTGTTAATTTCTCCCTTAAAGACCGCTTCCATTAGAAGAATATATGACTCTCCAAGAGCTGTAGTTAGCAATCCAGCTGTAGCACCTGAAATAGCACCACCTGCAAGTGTACCTGCACCTGGAATCAGTTTCAATAAATTAGCCGCTATTGTTTTACCCACAATCGTCGCTCCTCCAGTACCTAATGTAGCTGAGACGAAACCTGTAATTATACTCTTATTAATTTCAATCCCGAAAATGGCTGTAATTGATGCTATCATGGCAACTTGAGTAGGAATTAATAGTGCACAGTCAGAGAACGGTATTGGTGAAAACCCTTCTCCAAAAGCCGCTGCTGTTGCCGTTGCTACCGCCGCCTGTGCATGTCTTTTTTTTGCTTCTAAAGATGCTTTCTGAACATTCTGTAATGTATCTAATAATTCATCCGGTAATGTTTCAGTCATCACTTTGATGAGCACATCTAAACCGTATGATTTAGCAACATATTCATCATCTATAACATAATCTTCCGCCAAAACTGGAACAACCTGTACAACATCAAGGTTTTCATTTAAAATCATATTTCTCATTTCAGCTGACTTAGATTTTGAGAAAGACTGTGTAAGCACGATAATTACCGGTACCTGTGCTGATTTATTTTCCTCTGCAAAATCCTTCAACCACTCTATCTCTTCTGATTCAACTCTATTTGATGCGGTATTTATGCAATACCAAATACAATGTATCGTTTCGTTAATATCCTTAGAAGCTAAACCTTTTTCTATTGTCCCAAGGACTTCCTTCTTGACGTCCTTCTGTGCATCTTTTCCCAATTCGAAACCACGAGTATCGTAGATATTTAAAGGGAATCCCTTTTTATAAATTTTTCTCATATACTGTGTAACAGGTTTTCCCATCCCGGTATCTGCCATTTTTTCTCTAAAAACGCCGTTTATTAATGTGCTTTTTCCTACCCCAGTTTTACCTGCCACAATGATATTAAGTGTTTTCAAATTCTGTATTTTATCCGCAATTGCTTTGATGCAATCAGCGGCAATTTTATCTGTATCAAATTCCATTATTATTCTACCTCAATTCTCTCTTTTTTCACAATTTCGGGACCACTATTGCTAAAATCAATTTCCTCGGAACGTGATCTAATCTTATAAACTTTGCTACTCATTTTTTGAATAAACGGTGGTATAAAAACAAATCCTACAGCAGTAAGTACCATACTCCCTACAACCCACCAAAGTTTTGAGACTTTCTTTTTTCGCATTATATATTTCTCCTCTTAGCACATCTGTGCTTTTTTATTGTAGCTATGTATGTTTTTTCCTTTTGACACCTTATTTGAATTTTTCATCTTAAGCCAAGCACCTTCAAGGATACTTGACTTTTGTACTTGGTCTATCCATTAACGAAAAAACTCAATCCAAAAATCTTACAAATATGAATTTCTCCACTATTACACTACGGTAACCTTGACCTTCGGGTAAAAATACTCTCTTCTTACCTCAGATCTTTGCTAACACCTGATATTTATTACTCTCTGTACCCGACTGCACTTTCTCATAATTCACCTTAACCCCGTCATCCAGATCCAATTCGATTCGGGCCAGGGCCAGATGGGCAATTTTTTCGTCGTATTCTTTGGTTTCTTTGAGCTGTTTGATGAGCTTTTCTTTGCGTTTGGTGGCCGCCGAGACGTCCCGGGGGTTGGTGCTGTTGTCGATGGTTTCCTGCATCCGGGCCATTTCGCTTTCATAGACCTTCTGCATCCGGTGGAGGTAATCGATGCGGAGGTTGCCGATGGTGTCGGCATTGTAACGGTGGAGGTAGATCAAGGCTTTAAAGCCGTTTTCCTTACCGCTGTCAAAGAGCCAGTAAATCGGGCGTTTCTGATAAACCTTGCAATGGTCTTTGAAAAAGTCTTTCAGAAAATAATTACGGATGATTTCCCTTGAGGTATTCCCTTTATTGCCCAAAGCATTGGCAATAAAATCCAGATTATCTTCCAGTGACGCTTCGCCATAAACTTTTTTAACAAAGGCAACGAAGAGGCCGACTACATCATCTTCAAAATATTCTTCATCGGTGATGGGGAGGACGTTGTCCTGATCCGGGATAAAGGTTTGGTATTTGGCTTCATCCCAGTCCCCACCAGCATAGGCCAGGCCTTCGGTATCCAGACTGTAGCGGCCGAACATGCAACCGACAGCGTAGGAAATAAAGGAACGGATTTCCCGGCCCAGGTCGGCGCGACGGATGGTGACGTCCTTGTTTTCCACTTCCGGGGTGAGTTCATCCTGGAGGCCGTAGATATCAATAAAGATTCGGTTTAGTTCTTCTTCGTTTTGTTTGAGCTGGGCAAATTGAAGTTCGGTAAAATCCTGCCAGCGTTCAAAGGCGGTCTGGATACCGCCGTTGCCCAAGATGGTTTCCATATCAACTAGATGTCCATTTTCATCCTGTTCGTAGGAGCGAATTACTCCTAGATCGGTATCGGAACGGAAAGCCAGTAAGGGGTGAGTTTTAAAATCCCAGGAGGTTTCGAAGGAATCCCAGTCGGTTTTTGAAATTTCTATGTTTTTTACTACAATTTCAATGATATTTCTCTTATCAAACATTATTTCAATTATAGGTATTGAATTCACATGTCCTGCTTCAAAATTAATCGTTGGAGACAGCGCTGTTAAATAAAACTTTGAAACTGTTGAATTAAGAAACCCTAATAGTGTTTTTATTCTATCATCGTCGGTAAAAACACAACACCCTGCTACATCAAATAAGAAACCTTTTGGGTAACAGCGAAAAGCAATATTTCCACTTGAAATCTTAGACCAACTAATGTTCTCTTTGAAAAAATAGGGTATATTTTTTATAGTTCGCGTAACTGATTTGTAGAGTTTAACAGCATATTCTTTTGCTTCAAATCCATTGTTTTCCCAATTGACTAAATGAGTTTGATTTCCATACCATTTTCTAAAAAAGCCACCTTTATTATATGGCAACCATTTAATGCCAGAGTTAATGCAGGTAGTTGCATTAGCGTTGCGAAGACAGCATTTGGTATTCTCAACTTCATACCAAACTCTAAGAAATCTATCATTGTCACAAGTTTGCATTCCGGTTTTTGTTTCGGCAAAATATGATAATACATTATTTTCAAAGGCAGTTAAAGATTTTTTGCTGATCCAATAAGCAATTGGCATCCCCGGTATTTTATAAAAATTCTCCTGATTGGTGGTATATAAGTCTTTTTTCTCAAGAAAAGCCGATTCCTTTTCCTGCTGACTACCATAATCAACCAATCTGGCATAAGTTCCCAAATAATTCTTCACATGGTTATTCATCTGCACAAAAGCTGTGGTCTGCACCACTTCCCCACCAATTTCTTCAAAGGCTCGCGGTCCAAGATGGGCCATGTTCACGAGGTTTTTCTCAATCAGTTTTGTTCTCAACTTTTCAAAACTGGACAAAAACATCCAGGCGTGCTGGGTAATCATCCCCTGAAAACCATTGTTTACCGTCATCTGCCCGCACCGTTCCATAAACACCGCAAACAAATCACTCTTGCTATCCGGATAGCACTTTTTGACAAAAGCCGACAGCTTCTCACCCATACCGCTACTGCCCATATAGGGCGGATTGGTCACCACCACCTCATATTTTTGCGCCAACACTTGGCCCAGTTCAATGAGCCCTTTGAACCGTTCAATGGTTGCTTCCACGCCAATACTATCGATGTTAATCTGACCCCGGGTAATGGACGAATCTGCATAAGACTTCAGCAACTCCCAATTTAAATCTTCCATCTTTAAAATTGAGCCATATTCGTTGGCATCAACAAAGGTTTGTAGAAGTTTTTCGATTTGCTCTATAGCCACTTCCCGTTCTTCTTTATCAAAATCGGTATCTAACGCATATAAATGGGTTCGGTTTAAGCCATTGCTTTCTACAAAAGCATAGACCTTTGGCCGGGTTTGGCCATTTAAAATCCGCCGGTTGTATTGTCTCGCCTTCATCATCAGGGCAAAATAAGCCAGCTGATAAGCCCGGTTATCAATATCCAAGCCGAAGAGGTTATATTCCAGAATGCTTTTGGCGGCATCCCGCTGGCTATAGCCCATGCTTTCGTAGATGGCCATCAGTACATCAAAGGCATAAACGAGAATATGGCCACTGCCCATGCAGGGGTCAATGATTTTAATATCTTCGGGGCGGATATTTTTGTACTGTTCCCGAATAACTTCCAGCTGTTTTTTTACCTCTGCTTCCTGTTCGGCTTCATCCAGATAATATTTCCAGTCCGCTTTCAGGCTGTCGTTGGGGTGTCCTTCCAGCCACAGCCGTCCCAGGCTGTTTTCGACCATGTAACGGACAATCCAGTCCGGGGTAAACAGCTGAGTGGCCGCGGGGATCCGCTCTTTGGTGATTTTCACGTTCTTTTTCAGGAGCGCGAAAACCTCATCTTTGGGTTCCGAATTATAATACTGATACAGCCAGCCGATAATCTCCACCTGTCCTTCTTTTTCAACATTAAAATCATCTTCATCAATATCGTTAACCAGATGAAAAACCACCCCGTCCTGATCGGTAAAGGATACGTTCATCAACAGTTCGGTATAGTCGTTGGTTTTCTCAAACAGCTCCGGCAGAACGGCGTTTAAGGCGTTGCACTGTTTGATAAAGAGCATCCGAAACAGCTCATCCCAGAGGTTATTCTCCTGGAGATGAGCAATTAATTGTTTATCTGACTGGGAATAGTCCAGCTCCGCATCAAAGGGACGGGTCACCAGATCCGGCTCCCGCTTGCCCGGACTTTCCGAGGATAGCACCCGGATTCGGGTGGGCAGGTAGTCGTTGACTTCCATAAAACGGACGGCAATCAGGCGGTTGAACCAAGTGTAAGCCACCTCTTCCACCAGGTTTTTAAAGGCGGTGGGATGGTCGGCGTCTTTGTTCACCAGGGCTTCCACCAATTTTCGGCGTTGTTCCACATCATTGCCGGTGATGGCGTAAGGGTCTTTGGTGCCGATGTCAAAAAACTGGACGGTTGAGCTAGACTGGGGCAAGGGGGGCTTGATTTCTTTATCGGTAATGCCCAGGAGCCCGGCTTTATAGGTGATGTCGTCGATGAGCTTGTTGCGGGCCCAGATGGCGAAGGTTTTGATGGCTGTTTTGTTCATATTTGATCCTCTCATTGCTTGACTGAATTCTTGGTTAAGCTTGACTAGTTTCTGGTTTTCTTGAATTTTTCTTTCATTTAATAAATCGCTTCATATCGCCGTTTTTAGTGCGTTCTTGGTTAAATTATTGGTTAAACCTGGTTTTTCACATTCTTAACTAATCGTATTAAACCAAGGTTATTTGCGGATTCTTGCATAAAGCTTGCATAATTTCTTAGCTAAGCTTGCATAAACATATTAAAACCCTAAAACTCAATATTCACAATCGTATCGGTTTCCAGCTGGGCCAGAATCCGGTTTTTCAGTTCAGCCATGCAGGCGTCCAGATCGGCTGGGGTTTCGATCTGCCAGGTTATCTGGGGATTGATGGCCTTGATGCTGATGTTCTTTTTCTTTTTGATTTTGGGTTGGGGTGGTGGCGGTGCTACTGGGGGGTTGTCGTTTTCGTAGGAACCCGGTTTTTCTTTTGCGCAGTTTTTTTCCCACTGTTCTTTTTCCAGCCGTTCCCGTTCCAGTCGCTCTTTTTCCTGACGTTCCCGTTCATTCTGGTCTTTTGCGGTGATTTCATTGAGCAGTCTAATTTTCAGGGTATCGGCTTCCACCTTGATGTTCTGGAGAGTGGCGACGTTATTGCAGGCGTTGGCCTTATCCTCAAGGGCTCTAAACTTCTGGGTGTAGTCATTATTCAAATCATCCTTAAAAGCTCGGGTTTCCAGCTCGTCAAAGACTCGTTTTTTCGCGCCATTGATGGCGTCGATAATCGGCGGGAGCTGATCGGTCAGATAATGGCTGTAGGCATGAACATAGCGGTCGATGAGTTCCGGTAATCTGGGAATCTCGTTATAGGGGGCGGACATTTTCAGAATTTGTTTAATCTCCGCTACCCGGTCTTCAATCTCGTTGCTGACAATGAATGTCTTGCTCTCATCATAGATGGCAATCTTTTCCTGGGCTTTTATAAAGATGTTTTTCTGGTTACCGGTAAAGAAAGCTTTGACGGGTTCGTAGTCTTCGGCAAAATCCAGAAAATCATCCCGGTCCCGATCAATCTTATTGAAAAATTCCACCGGGGACTGGATCTGCACCACCGAGCGTAAGAGGGCCAGTCCTGAATCGACAATTTTTTTCCCGGGCAGGTGGTGGTTCTCGTAGCTAATTTCCAGTTTTTCCAGATCATTCATCAGGGATTGACTATACCGCTGGAAGGCACTCATCATGGAATCATCATCATCATCCATGGTGGAGACGTTAAAGAGTTCTTTTGCGACTTCCCGGAGGGCTTTTTTCTGCTTGTCATTGGCTTTTTCCCGGCGGTCGGTGAGGAGCTTTTCCACATATTCTTTTTTGGTCAGATAACGGATGACTTCTTCTTCGGATTTATTTAACAGGGTCACCGCGGCACCGCTGACGGTCAGGGAAATATCCCCGTCTTTAAACAGCTTGGCCACCAGCCACTCCACGTCATCTTCCACAAAACCATAAGGGGCTTTGATAAAACGATCCATGATCGACTTCATCGATGTTTTGGTATGCTGGACAGAATTAGCCCCGATATAGGACAGC
>JAQUWM010000104.1 GCA_028692885.1 Acetobacterium sp.
AAAGGTTCGGATTCAGGTACTGCCGCCTAACTGGAAACTGCGATACTTTAAAAACTATGACAGCAGTCAGATGGTGGTGATCGACGAGATCAAAAAAGAAGTGATTTATCGCCGCTTTAATCTGATGACACCGACCTTTGTTTTTAAGAAAAAATTTGATGTCATTTTCTGCCGCAATGTGATGATTTATTTCGATCAGGCCACCAAGGATCGACTGGTCGAGAAAATGTATAATTACACCGAACCAGGGGGATATCTGTTTATTGGCCATGCCGAATCCCTCAATCTGAAACAGACGAACTATAAATTTATTATGCCGGCAGTCTATCAAAAGCCATTTTAAAGGGTGCTGACAGCAGTACCGGTTGATTAATGATCGAGGAGGAAGCAATTGTGGAAAAGCATACTAAAATAAACCAGTGTGATCGGATAAAAAAGAACTATCGCTTGCAGGATCGTTTTTTACCAGTCACAGGTGAGCTTGATTGGCCGCTCTTTTTTACCATTGTCCGCAGGAAAATCGCTAAAAGGAAGACCGTTGAAGAGTTGACACAAGCGGCGTTATTAAATACTTATGCCCCGGCCGGGGTACTGGTCGATCAACTGGGAAAGATCCACTACGTTCATGGCCATACCGGGTTATTTCTGGAGCCGGCACAGGGTTATATTGGGGTCAGTAATATCCTGAAAATGGTGCGTAAAAAATTACGGCGTGATTTGAATACGACCTTGTATCAGGCCGTCACCAGTCGTACAGCGGTAGCTTCACAGCCGCTGTCAGTAATCCGAAACGGTGAAACGATAGCACTGATCATTCGGGTGATGCCGCTTCTGAAAAAGGCTACCAGCGGTCAGAGTGAGGATTTTTATCTGGTTATTTTTGAACAGCACCAGGAACAGCATCAGGAACAGAATTGTAACCATAACGGATCACCGGAATTAGCTGGCCGCAAGATTGAAAAGCTTGACCCGTCAGCGGTCAGTCCGGAGCTGATGGCGATCAATAACGAAATCGAATCAAAAAAAATGGCCTTGTCACAATTAACGTCCGAGCTGGAAGAGACCCGCTTAGAATTAGACCTGTCGAGAAATAAACTGCACTCGGTCAAAGCGACAATTTACGAATCTGAAACGGAACGACAAAGGTTGGATGAAAAAGTCCGGGAATCCCGAGCGGAATTAGAAATTATCAGCGCCGAATTATGCGATGCCCAAGATCAGCTTGAAGCCATTCCCGAAACGATCATCCCGGAATGGCTTCCGATTGTGGAAGCGCAGGATGTTATTACACCCGAATGGTTGACTGAAAAGCAGAACCGGGCAGTGCCACAAGAGTCGTTGGCAAAATTCGATCGGGTCGACACCATGGTGACAAATAACGAACTGCTGTTTAAAGACGCCGCCGATTTTAAGGCGGCCGCCAATCACGGCTATCGCCATGACAATGAGATAAGATCAGTGTCGATTCCTGAGGGCGTTGAGGTCATCAGGCGCAGCATGTTCTATAAATGCAGCCAATTGGAGCTGGTCACCGTTCCCAGTACCCTAAAAGCAATTGAAGACTTTGCCTTTTATGGTTGCGAAAAATTGAAAAAAATTGATCTGACAACCTGCAAAGTGCTGGAAGTGATTGGTACCTCGGCCTTTGAAGGGTGTAAGTCAATGGTTGGCATCGTTATTCCCGATGCCGTGATTGAAATTGAAGAGGCCGCATTTCTCGGCTGCGAGGAAATGGCAACGGTTGAATTTCAGGAAAATAATCAGTTGGAAATTTTAGGCAGCCATGTTTTTAAAGATTGTCAACAGCTAAAAAAAATTATTCTCCCGGATCAATTAAAGCAAATCGGGATCAGTTGCTTCTATGGCTGTGAAAATCTGACTGAGATTCACCTGCCTCAAGAATTGGAGACCGTTGGGGAATATGCTTTTTTCGGCTGTAACGCACTAACCGAAATAAAATTGCCCAATAAAAAAATACTTAAACAAGCTGCTTTTTCAGTTGGCTTTCCGGAAGGGATCAAAATATAAGCGCCAAATTTGTAATGGACGCAAAAAATAACCAGCCGCAGCCAGCAATTATAGTGATAACTGAGAGATTAACAAAAATTACAGCTGAAAAAAGTAGAATCTTATCACTGGAAATGTTACAATATACGAAGTGTTTCTTGAATTACTCAGGAAACTTAATTGATTGAAGATAAGCTTAAAATAGTTTTGGAGGTTGCGGCTTAGTGAATAAAAATATGAGCGTCGTTAATATTGATACAATGAACGAGGATAATCGAAAAAAAATAGAAGAACAGTCATTCGAAGAGGCGGTTCTGGCTTTGACTGAAAAGTTGGAGTTAGCCAACAGTCTACTTAAGACGATTCTTGAAACAACCCATGAATTCCTGGTTTTTGGACTGGATCGAGAATACCGATATTTGAGCTTCAACAATCGCCATCAAGCCATGGCAAAAGAACAATGGGGGGCTGACATCGCCATTGGAACCCGGATTTTGGATATCATTGACGATAATGAAGAACGTGAAAATCTAAAGCTTTTTTTTGACCGCGTTCTGGCCGGTGAACAATTTTCTTCGCTTGAACAGTACGAAGGCAAGAATGGCGGTGTGGTGATCGGAAAAAACCATTGGGCGCCGATCAAAGATCGCAATGGTGAAATTATCGGGATTGTCTGTTTTATCCAGGATGTCACTGAAAACAAGAATTTTATCAAAGACATGCTCAAAGAAAAAAACAGCCTCGATCAGAACCTGGAATCCTTATCATTTTACGACCAACTGACGGGGGTTTATAATCGTAAATTTTATGAAGAAGAATTAGCCCGAATGGATGAAGAACAATATTATCCATTATCGATTATTTTTATGAATATCAACGGAATGTCCCGGATTAATAATGAATATGGCCATGCGGTCGGCGATATTTTAATGCGAAAAGCCGCTCAGGTTCTCAAATGCGGCGTTCGCGGCGATGATGTGGTGGCCCGTTACGAAGGTGATGAGTTTGTCGTTCTGATGCCCCGAACCGAAGGCGCCAAGGTTGAGCGGGCGCTGGAACGATTTAAAAAGAATATGGATGAAGTCAAGGTGCAGTCGATTAAATTGTCGGTCTCATTCGGATTCAGTAGCAAGTATGATGAGACCGACAAGATTGACGATGTTATCACGATGGCGCAAAGACAACTCGAACGACAAAAAGAGATCGATTATATTTAGGCGATAAACTTCTGTAAAAAGATCGTCCCCGGATGGCAACTGCCAATCCGGGGACGATCTTTTCATTTAGAATGTTTTAGCGGTAGGCACCGATTTTTTTATCCAGCCCGGAGATGTGTTTAGTCAGCCATTCCACGACCATCTGATTAGCATTGATAATCACCGAGATATTGCCACCGGATGTATCATAGGCGTTTTTCAACTTGGTCAGCTCCGCCACAAAATTCTTGTGGGCAGTTTGCTGTTCAGCCAGTCCCGGATAATTGATGCTCTTCATGTAGCTTTCCTCATCGCTGAAATGCTGTTTGGTGTAAGCGTCGAGGAAATTAAGCAGATCACCAATTACTTCTTTCGATTTTCCGTTTTTACCCGCTTCAAAAAGCTCATCCGCCATCTTAAATAATTGTTGATGTTGGCTGTCAATGCTGTTGACGCCAACCGATAAGTCTTGTGTCCATACGATTGCCATGTTAACTCCTCCTGAGATAAATATTTTTTATAATTTTAAAAAGTGATCTGTAAAAATTATAACCCTAACAGAAAGCTAAATCAAGAGTGATTCTAAATAAAATCATTGATTTGTTATTGAAAAGGTATTTAACTCTAAACAAATGGCCTTCCCGAATGTTTCGTAGCAAGCTTCAGGAAGGCCATCTGTTTTAAGTTAGTGATGGTAATGATAGTCGTCTTGACTTGGTTTGTTTTAACAGCAAATTAATACTTATCATGATCCCAATCGTCCAGCTCAATCCGGGGTTCTGATGGGGAAGCGATCGGTGGGGATTCCTTTTTGATCGGTTCTGATAAAAAACTGCCGGCAGTTGTCTTGAGGCTAAAAGCTCCGACCATCTGTTTGAGCATTTCGGCCTGACCGGAGAGTTCCTCACTGGCAGCGGCACTTTCTTGAGCGGTGGCAGAGTTAGTCTGAACGACCTGCGAAACCTGTTCAATGCCCTGGGTAATCTGAGCGATTTCGGAGGCCTGATCGTTGGAAGCCCGGGCGATATTGCCGACTAGCGTCGTGACCTTCTCAATATCCCCGAGGATTTGGGTCAGACTTTCGGCCGTTTCATCGGCAATTTTGGTGCCCACCGAGACCTTGTCAATCGAGCCTTCAATCAGTCCGGTGGTTTCCTTGGCGGCTTCGGCCGAGCGGGCAGCCAGGGTTCGTACCTCTTCGGCGACGACTGCAAAACCTTTGCCGTGTTGGCCGGCCCGGGCAGCTTCGACGGCAGCATTCAGGGCTAAAATATTAGTCTGGAAAGCAATGTCGTCGATCACCTTGATAATTTTAGAAATATTCTGCGAAGAAGCATTAATCTCGACCATTGCCGAGACCATGTTATTCATCCGGACATTGCCGATTTCAGCATTGTTACGAACCTCCATGGTGCGTTGGTTGGCCTCATTGGCACGGCTGGCATTTTGTTTGGTTTCCTCAGCGACTTCGTCAATTGAAGCAGTCAGTTCCTCAATGGCACTGGCTTGCTCGGTCGCACCCTGAGCCAACGCCTGACCGCCGTCGGAAATCTGACGGGCGCCGCTTTCGACCTGTCCAGCAGAGTTGTTAATGTCAGCCATGGTGCTGCTGAGGCTGCTGGTAATACGGTTCAGGGCTAATTTGATGGCCTGGAAATCGCCCAGATAGGTGGTCGTGATTTCCAGATTCAAGTTACCCTGACCAATTTCTTCGAGGGTGGCAGTAATTTCATCGACGTATTGTTTCAGGAAAGCAATGGTCTGGTTCATGTCTTCTTTGATTTGGCCATGCTGGCCTTTAAAGTCACCGCTCATGGCGGTATGGAGATTCCCCTGAGACAATTCTTTCAGGGTTGCTGAGGCGGCATTGATCGGTGCAATGACGACATCGAGGGTCTGGTTAAAGCCTTCTATCACCTTGGCGTATTCGCCGGTAAATTTCGCGACATCGCCACGATTGGTCAGATCGCCTTCGACAGCAATCCGGGTCATTGTTTCGGTTTCGGCTACCAGTAGGGCAATATTTTCGATCATACTGACCAGACTTGGCACCAGGGTATCGTTGTCGCTGCGTTGGCCAGTTTCTTTGAGCCCTTCGAGATCACAGAGATCACCGCCAGCAATGTTGTTGGCAATGCTGACAATACTGGTCAGCCGTTCGTGAACGCCATTAATGGAGTCAGAAATTTCCGAGTAAATCCCCTCATAGCGGCCTTCAATTTTCTGGGTCAGGTCATTGGCGGCCATCAGCCCCAACACCTGATTGCCTTCGGTGAGCGCTCCTAACCCATCGATACAGGCATTGATGCTGTCTTTTAGATTATTGAAATCGCCTTTATAGTCAATTGTTATTTTAGGCGGGATGACCCCTTTGCCAATTCGCTCAATCGCTTTATTGGCGACCTTTAGCGGCTTGACAAAGGTATTGATCATGTTGTTGAGGCTGATGATCATTTCCTTGTAGGCACCGTTGTAGGTCGTCGTATTGCCACGGTAGTTCAGTTGCCCGTCCTGGGCGGCAGCGCCGATTTTTTTGATATCATCACTGAGCTTATTCATTTCGGCAACCATGTCAATGAGCGAGTAGGCCAGCACATCCTTGTCAGACTGAGGGATAATTTCGACTGCGAAATCACCCTGTGATAAACGTTGAGCCGCTTCAGCCTGGTCTTTGCGGTTATCGATGATGGTCGCAAAAGAATCCATCAACGCCCCGATTTCGTCTTCACTGCTGGCAGTAATGGTCAGATCGACATCGCCAAGTGCCATCTGATCAGCCACGGCCGTTAAATTAACAATCGGTTTGGTAATCCGTTTGGCCAGATAAAAGGCTGCGGCACCACCAATCAGTAGCACGATCAGGGAGACCAGGATGGTGATGTTGCGTAAATAGTTCATCGGAGCCAGGACATCACTTTCAAATTGAGTGATAATCAGGGTCCAGTTGGTCCCCGGAATCGGGGCAGTGGCACCGAGTTTAGTTTCGCCATTTAAAGAATAGGTAATTTTCCCATACTGTCCGGGGCCCAAGTCTTTAATGGCTTGACCGAAATCTTTCCAGACACCACCGCTTTCGATCTCGTCAAAGATATTGGTCTGATTCATAATAAACTGATCATCTTGATGAGCCATAAAGGCGCCATCGGCATTGATGACTAAGCCGTATTGACGAACCCCGTCACCCATGGCATTGGTGGTGTCTTTTAAAAAGGTGGGATTGCGGCGGCCGACCAGTAAACCGACGACCTGACCATTGTTTTTAATTGGCGCCACGTCAAAGACCACCGGCTTCAGGGTCACCTTGCTGATGGCCACATCGGAAATGGCGGTTTCGCCCTTAAAACCAGCCTCATACCAGAACTGACCGGCAGCATCGAATTCACCACCACCGGCCAGGTATTTGGCATGGCCATCGATATTCATCACGGCAATATCTTCATAACCAAGCTTTTCGACATCACTCGCCAGTGCCGCCACTTGCGCGTTCCAGTCCATTGAGGAAATGCCGTTGCGCAGGCTGACCTCGCTGAGGGTTTCCAAATTTCCGGTGATAATGGCGCCAACATGTGAAGCGCCCTCAGTGGTATACTTTTGAGCATCGGCATCGGCCTGGTCGAGAATCGCTGTTGATCCGATATTATAAGAAATAATACCAAGGGTAACGACGGCAACCGCCAGGATCGTCAGGGTAAAACCCATCACTTTGGTAGACAGGTGTTTTTTAATGATGCGTTTGTCGTTTTTAACACGGTTAACCATTGCGGTGGGGATCGGTAGCTCATTTACATCGAACTGTTTCTCTTCGTTCATGTTAAACCTCGTTTCATTTTGTTTTTTATCTTACTGCAACTGCTTTATGAGTTTGCAACGTCATCTTCAATTCCTTGGAATTGTCACACAATATGGGTTGTCCTCCCGATAATTGCTGCATCCTGAAACCATGGCGAATAATTTTGGCTAAACGGACAGCGAGCTCGGATGATTTTTACAAATACGGATGAGACCTAAAAGCAGTAAGTAAAGATTAACACTTTTATTATAACGGTTCATGAGCGCATTGACCAGAAAATTGTTAAAAATAAAACAAAAAAATTAGCAAATAAAGACCACTTATTCCGAAGAATTGATCAAAAAAATAAT
>JAQUWM010000022.1 GCA_028692885.1 Acetobacterium sp.
AATCAGAAAAAATATGCTGTAAAATACTCATGCTTGAATTTTACACCAAATGAAAGATAAAGAAAACCCCAAAACCCCTCAAGATTGAGGGGCAGGGGTGTTGACGTGCCGTAGGCACTTTTTTATTGCGTCCAAGCTCAGGGCGTAAAAAATTGCCGATTAAAAATATATTTTTAATCGGCAAAAGGATGGCTTATTGGTGTCGTTTAGTCAACTCCCGAAAGAGTGATTCAAGATCCACATTCTGATTGTTGAGCAATACCAGCAAGTGGTAGATCAAATCTGAAGCTTCATAGATTAGCTCAGCAGGATCGTTGTTTTTGGCCGCAATAATGGTTTCGGCAGATTCTTCACCGATTTTTTTGCAGATTTTATCAACGCCTTTTTCAAACAGGTAGTTGGTATAAGAACCTTCAATTGGATTTATTTTTCGGTCGGCAATGAGATTGTACAGCATCGTCAGGACTTCCATGTTGCCCAGGTTTGTTTCTGAATTCACGGCCAGACTGCGATAGAAACAGGAGGTATTGCCGGTATGGCAGGCTGGGCCGGCGGGAATAACTTGAAGCAGCAGGGTATCGCCGTCGCAGTCGTAATCGACTTTTACGACGGTTTGGGTATTACCTGAGGTTTCACCCTTTACCCACAGCGTCTGGCGGCTGCGACTGTAAAAGGTGGCTTTTTTAGTATCCAGGGTCAATTTCAAAGCTTCTTCGTTCATCCAGGCCATCATCAGCACCTGACGGGTTTCATAATCCTGAACGATGGCAGGAACTAATCCCGCTTCATTATATTTTATATTTTCTAAATCCATGTTTTACCTTTCTATACCCGTCTGACAGGTATTTGCTGATTGTGTAGAAAATTTTTCAAATCAACAATGGGAATTTCTTTATAGTGAAATACGGATGCCGCCAGAGCGGCATCGGCGCCTACTTTTAATACTTCGGCAAAGTCTTCCATTTTTCCGGCCCCGCCAGAGGCAATTATCGGAATGGTCAGAAGACTGGAGAGTTTCCGGTTGAGTTCCAGATCGTAACCTTTTTTTACCCCATCGGTATCGATTGAGTTAATACAGATCTCTCCGGCACCCAGATCCTGACCCTGTTTGGCCCACTCAATGGCATCGATGCCGGTGTTTTCCCGGCCGCCTTTAACATAGACATCCCAGGAACCCTGATTATTGCGTTTGGCATCGATTGATAAAACCACACATTGGGCTCCAAAACGAAGGGCCGCTTCACGGATCAGCTGGGGGTTTTTAACAGCAGATGAATTAACCGAGACCTTATCAGCGCCTGCCATCAGGACTTTGCGAAAATCTTCAACCTTGCTGATACCGCCCCCTATGGTGAAGGGGATACGGATGGCTTCAGCCACTTTTTCAACAATGTGGATAAAAATATCCCGATCTTCATAGCTGGCGGTGATATCATAGAAAACCAGTTCGTCGGCGCCCTGATCGGAGTAGTACCGTCCCAGTTCGACCGGATCAGCGACATCCTGAATATCCTGAAATTTTTTACCCTTTACCACCCGGCCGTGATCCACGTCCAGACAAGGAATGATCCGTTTGGTCAGCATGATTTGAGCTCTTCTTTCAACAGTTTTTCCAGATCGATGGCCCCTTCATACAGGGCTTTGCCAGTAATGGCGCCGTAAAGCCCCATTTCCTGAAGCCGGATCAGGTCGGCTGATTTAGAGATGCCGCCCGAAGCGATGATATCAATTTTTAAATTGTCATTGAGCACCTTGAGCATTTCAAAATTAGGACCAGTCATCATGCCGTCCTTGGAAATATCCGTATAGACCAAGGTTGATAGTCCTAGCTTTTCGAGGTTACTGGCCAGTTCAAGGGCCTCTAGATTACTGCTTTCCACCCAGCCCTCGGTGCAGACTAAACCGTTTTTAGCATCAATCGAAACGCAGACTTTTTCATCATAGAGATCCAGGAGTTTGACAATAAATTCGAAATCTTTAACGGCCTGGGTACCAATGATGATCCGAGCCACACCGCTGTCGATATAGTCTTTGGCGATTTCCAGGGTTCTAATGCCGCCGCCCAGTTCCACCGGAATATCGAGCGCGGCGACAATGTCTTTAACCAGTTCCAGATTTTTCGGTTGGCCGTCAAAGGCACCATCCAGATCGACCAGATGCAGATACTGGGCGCCCTTAGACTGCCATTTCAGGGCGACATCTACGGGGTTGTCAAAATAAATGGTTTCAGCATCCTTCTGCCCTTGCATCAGGCGGACGCATTTGCCATTTTTTAAATCGATGGCCGGAAATACAATCATGATATCATCTCCTTAAAGTTCGTTAGTAGTTGGAAGCCCACGTTGGAGCTTTTTTCCGGATGAAACTGCATGCCAATAACGTTGTCTTTTTGAACAATCGCGGGTACCTTGACACTGTATTCGGCATAAGCCACCACATCATCAAAGTTATTCGGTTTGGCATAGTAGGAATGGACAAAATAGACATAATCTTCGGTGCCGATGTTTTTAACCAACGGGCTGTCTCGGTTGATCACCAGATTGTTCCAGCCCATGTGGGGAATTTTTATCCCGGGCGCGTCGAATTTAATGATTTCTCCGGGGATATAGGAGAGACCGGAAAATTCACCGTCCTCATAGCTTTTATCAAAAAGCAGCTGCATACCGAGGCAGATGCCCATCAGGATCTTGCCTTTTTGGACATTGTCATTAAGAGTATCAATAAGATCAAATTTTCTCAGGTTGTCCATAGCGTCAGAGAAAGCTCCAACCCCCGGCAGAATGATGGCGTCAGCCGCATCCAAGATCTTTTTATCCCGGGTAATGGTGCCGGAAAGACCGACATCACCCAGAGCCGTATAAACATTTTTTAAATTTCCGACATCATAGTCGACAATTGCGATCAATAGTTGTCCTCCTGTTATTCTATTATTCCTTTAGTGGATGGAATTTCGGTGTTGCCGGCTTCGATTGTGCAGGCATCTTTTAGCGTTCGACCTAGCGATTTAAAAATTCCTTCCACAATATGGTGGTTATTCTTGCCATAGAGGGAAGCCACATGGATGGTCATTTTGCTGTTATTGGTAAAGGCCAGGAAGAATTCCTCCAGCATTTCAGTTTCAAAGTCGCCAATAAATTCCCGGGTCAGGGGGACATCGAAAACAAGGGTGCTGCGGCCGCTGATGTCGACACAGGTACGGCATAGTGCCTCATCCATGGGAGTAAAGGCAAAGGCATAGCGATTGATACCGGCCTTGTCACCAAGTGCCTCATAAAAGGCTTTTCCCAGCAGAATGCCAATGTCTTCGATAGCATGGTGGTTGTCCGCTTCGTCCCCATGGGCATCGATGGTCAGATCAAATTGGCCGTGTTTGGTGAAAAGTGTCAGCATATGATCAAAAAACCCAACACCGGTGTTGATATTGACTACTCCAGATCCGTCAATACTGAGTGAAAGTGAAATTTCGGTCTCGGTGGTGGACCGGCTTAATGTGCTTTTACGCTTCATTGTACACGACCTCCTTGATAATATCCAGAATCTTTTTGTTTTCCAGAGGTTTACCTATGGAAAAACGAATGCTGCCGGGCGTGGAGTCCGTTTCAATAAAGCGTTTGATCAGAATGTTTTGCGTAAGAAGCGCTTCATAGATGGCTTCAGCCTGATCAGTTTCAAAATAAATAAAGTTGGACCCGGATGGATAAAGAGTCAGGCCGGGGTAGGTTTCCAGCACCGTCATGGCTTTTTGTTGCTCTTCCTTTAAGGTTTCCAGATTTTGCAGGATCTCATCCCGGTTTTTCAAGGCGATGACGGCCAATTTTTGGGTTAGAACATTGAGGTTGTAGGGTCCCTTAACCTTGTAAAGAATATCAATAATTTCTTTGTTGCCCAGGGCATAGCCGCAGCGGATGCCAGCCAGACCGAAGGCTTTGGACAAGGTTCGCAGCACCAGCAAGCGGGGATATTTTTCCAGCAGATCAACACCAGATTCACCAAAGAACTCGATATAAGCTTCGTCCAGGATCACTAGTGAAGGGACGGAATCCAATATTTTGATAATATCCGTTCGGCTAAAAATGTAACCGGTGGGGTTGTTGGGGTTGCAGATATAAAGCAATTTGGCCTGATTCTCACAAGCGGCTGCAATCAAGCCTGTCACATCGGGAATGTGTCCCGGTAGATCGGGTACCATAATATGTCTGGCATTGGCAATGGTGGCCCAGATGTCATACATCGCAAAAGAGGGGGTGTGGGAAACCACGACATCACCGGGATCAACAAAGGCCTGGTTGATCATCGCAATCAGCTCGTCAGAGCCGGAGCCGCAGATAATGCCTTCGCCCGGGACACCGGTGTAGTCGGTAATGGCTTCGATGAGTTCCGGGAAACAGGCCTCTGGATAGCGGTTTAAGTCAGTGTTACAGATGTCGTCGCAAAACTTTCGCTTGAGCTGCATGGGAAAGTCATAAGGACTTTCATTGGCATTGACGATGATCTCAAACTGCGGGGCGTCCACCTTGTAGGCAATTAATTGCTGGATGTTTTTTCTTATCAGTGATTCCATTAGTCTTCAAACCGCCTTTCAACTGCTTTGGCATGGGCATCTAATCCTTCGGAACGGGCAAAGGCGGCAATCTTTGGATAGACTGACTGCAATGCGGCTTGATCATAGGATAGAATGCTGGATTTTTTCAGATAGTCATAGACTCCCAGAGGTGAGGAGAATTTGGCCGTGCCGGAGGTCGGCAGGGTGTGGTTGGGTCCGGCAAAATAATCGCCCAGGGGTTCTGGGGTGTAGGCACCCATAAAGATGGCACCGGCATTTTTTACTTTTTCCAGCGAATCCATGGGGTGTTCGATCAGGAGTTCCAGATGTTCGGGAGCAATCTGATTGGACAGCTCAAAGGCCTCGTCGAGATCCTTGACAATAAAGACAAACCCATAATCATCCACTGATTTTTTGGCGATTTCTTTGCGGTTAAGGTCTTCACTGATCTGACGGTAGACTTCTTCAATGACTTGCGCCCCTAGCGCTTCGGAGGTCGTTACCAGAATCGGCATCGCCAGTTCGTCGTGTTCGGCCTGCGATAGTAGATCGGCGGCAGCATAAACAGGGTTAGCATTTTCATCGGCAATGATCAGCACCTCGCTGGGACCGGCAATCATATCGATATCAACCTTGCCAAAAACTTCTTTTTTAGCGGTGGCCACATAAATATTACCGGGACCGACAATTTTATTGACCGGTTTAATGGTTTCCGTGCCATAGGCCAGGGCGGCAACCGCTTGAGCACCGCCGATTTTATAGATTTCGTGGACGCCGGCGATTTTTGCGGCAGCTAGGATTGTGGGGTTGATTTTGCCATCCCGTCCCGGTGGGGTCACCATTACCAGCGATTTTACCCCGGCCACCAGCGCCGGAATGGCATCCATCAGTACCGTCGAGGGGTAGGTGGCTTTGCCGCCGGGGACGTAGAGGCCGACCCGTTCAATCGGGGTGATGTGCTGGCCCAGGATGACCCCGGGTTTAGGGGTGTAGGTCCAGGTTGTTTCCAGCTGTTTTTCGTGAAAATCTCGTATGTTCTGAGCGGCCTCCCGGATGATATCCAGAAGTTCATCAGAAACCGAGTCAAAGGCTTCATCAATCTCTGCCTCAGTGACCTGCAAGTGAGTGAGGACACAGTGATCAAGGGCCTGAGTATAATATAAAAGGGCGGCGTTGCCTTCTTTTTTTACCCCTTTGATAATTTCCAGAACGGCGTTGCGAATATCCTCCCGCTCATCGTCGTTGCGCTTCAATATGGTATCAAGATCCATGCCTTGTTGATAGATGATAGTTTTCATTTTATACCTCTCGATTTAATTAAATAACCAGCTCGTATCGATCGTCATTAATAACTACAACTGGTTTTCAAATGCCTTGATAATGGGGTCGATCATTTCCCGTTTGGTTTTCAGACTGACCTGATTGACGATCAGTCGGGAGCTGATCTCACAGATTTCTTCTAATACTGACAGCCCATTCTCTTTGAGGGTACTGCCGCTCTCGACAATATCGACAATACAGTCGGCCAGACCAATCAGTGGGGCCAGCTCCACTGAGCCGTTAATTTTAATGATGTCCACCAGCTGGTTCTTGGTGTGGAAGTAATCTTTGGCAATGACCGGATATTTGGTGCCCACCACCATTTTTTTGCCATAGGGAACGGGGTGGTTTTCAAAGCCAGCCACACACATTTTGCATTTACCGATATTCAGGTTCAGCATCTCATAAACCTGAGCGGGGTGTTCCAGTAGCACATCTTTACCGACAATCCCAATATCGGCGGCCCCTTTTTCCACATAGGTGGGAACATCCGGTGATTTTACCAGAAAAAACTCAATCGTACCGGTGGTGTCGGTAAAGATCAGTTTCCGACTTTTTTCCGAGTAGTCTTCAAAAATATAGCCCAGATCAATTAACAGTTCAATCGCTTTTTTGGCGACACGGCCCTTTGCCAGGGCGAATCGGATGACCATTTACGCCACCTCGCATTCTGCATCGATTGCTTTGATTTCTGAGAATTCTCCATTATGTTCGGATAAGAGTTTGCCACCAGCCAGGAAGTACAACGCGGCATTTTTATAAAGAGCATTTGCCTGGAAAGATGACACCTGTGATTCTTTCGTTTCATTCAGCAGGAAAACTTCTGCAATTATTCCTCTAGATCGCAATTGCTCCGCTATTTTGTAGGCATCCGTTTTTTGTGGCTTTTCATAAAAAATCACATGGATCCTCTGGTCATCCCGAGGCAGCAGCTGGTGTTGCTCCATGTAATCAATCACCTTGAGCAGATCGATGGCAAAACCGCAGGCAGGACGGGGAATGCCGAATTTTTCTGATAAATGGTTGTAACGTCCGCCACTGATCACTGGTTCGCCGCAGCTGTTGATATAACCTTTAAAGTTGATGTCACTGTAATAGTTCATCTGATTGGTAAAACCAAGATCGAAACTCACATAGTCGGCCAGACCAATGATTTCCAGATGGGCGTAGATTTCAGAAATCTTTTCAACGACCTGATACATTTTGTTATTGATACACAGGGCTTCCATCTGCTTTAAAACGGTTTTAGGCTCACCATAGAGCAGTGGTAGTTTAAGAATGATGGTTTTTTTATCATCCGGTAATGTCAACTTTTCCAGATAGTCAGCGATATCGCCAATGTTCTTGTTTTCGATGTATTTGAATAGGGTTGCTTTTTCTTTATCAGAAAAGGCCAGGTCATCAAAAAGAAAATTGATGAATCCGACATGGCCCAGATCAATATGCACATCATTAATGCCGTTTTGAAGCAAGGAACGGATGGCCAGGGCAATCACTTCGCCGTCGCATTCGGGGCTGTTGTTGCCGAAATATTCGATCCCAATTTGGGTGATTTCTTTCTTGATGATTTCTGGTGATGAAAAATTCCGATAGATGTTGGTCTCGTAAGAAAACTTGATGACATCCTGGGAATTGGGATGGTTCATGGCGGCCATCCGGGTGACCGGTAGGGTAGCATCGGGCTTCAGCACAAGAACCTTACCTTGATGATTAACCAGCTTGAAGAGATCGTCACTGGGTATGGAATCTTCACTGACGTATAGGTCATAGGTTTCAAAGGTGGGGGTGGAAATCTGATGATAGCCAAAGGACCGGTAAAGTGACATGAGTTTATGATTGATTTGCTGCAGTGCGAAATAATCCTGATGTTGGATATTTTCAAAGCCGTCGATGGTATAATTAAAAAGCATGCGAACCTCCTTGTTCAAACAATTACTTTATTACTGTAGTCTAGTGAAGTGATAAATCTATTGTACCATTTTTTTTTACTTTGTCAAAGCTTTTAAGATCTCTGGTCTGATTTTTTTTGCGAACTTTTTCTAAAATGTTGAATCTCTTTTAAAAAGGAGTTATGATCGCTTCAAAAGTCAGAAAAAATCGTCGAATGTGCTGAGTTAAGTATCATCATTTTGAGTGCTTTATCTGGTAATAAAAATTACTTTGTTCAAAGTTGCAAAAATAATAATAGGCAACAATGGATTTTGTTGACAGGATGTATTATAATATATCTGTAAATTGAAGGCAAATGTAATAAAGATCATCTTTGATAAAGAAATGATTGAACGGGTTATGGCGATAATATGAGACATCAGAAAGTAAGGTGTTCACGATGCTGAATGAGTTAAAAGTATTTGCAGAAATAATTGTAACAATGGTAATTATTCCGGCCATTGTTTTTTTTAGTTTAGCTGGAGCAATAGTCTACCATTTTGTTAAAATAAAAAAAAGACAGGAAGAATGGGATCAGGTTGAAAAAATGTTTGATGGTGTTTTCAACCAGGTTACGGAAATTATTGTTGTGGTTGATAAGGAGGGAATTATATATAAGGCAAACGAAACATTTTTGAAATATCAGGGAAAACCGGCAGATAAAATAATTGGTAAAAGCATCCAACGAATTCCCACAGATTACATATATGAAGATAATCTTGATGAACTGAAAAAAGCGATAGCTGAAAAGGGTATTTACGAAAAGGATATTAAGTTTTTTCATAAAAGCGGTGAGGTGATCCCGATTCATTTGTTATTTAAACCCCTGAAAATAAGCGGTAAAAAGGGAGCGGAAAAAACTTATATGGTTATTACCGGCATTGATTTAAAGAAAACCTACGAAAAAGATGAGTATATCAGCCAACAGAAAGAAGAGCTCTTGGAAATTCAGCGGCTTGCCCATCTGGGCTATTGGGAAATGAATTATTTAACAAAAAAAATCTACTGGTCCAGGGAACTTTATAGTATACTTGGCTATGCAGAAGGAGAAGTTGAACCTAACCTTGACATTATTTACTGGATGGCCTACGAAGATGATCAAAACCGGGTTTGGAAGGCCTTTCTTCGAGCGTTTCAAGCTCAAGAGAAGATAGATACTCATTATCGTATTAAAAATAATCGGGGTGAAATTCGGGACATTTATTTAAGAATTAGACACTATTTTACAAAGAACAATGAGCATCAGCGAACCATCGGGATTCTTCAGGATGTCACGAAGCAGGTTGATTTACGTGAGGAATTGGATGCTCAGCTTATTTTTACTGATAAGGTTCTGAACAACAGCAGGCTCTTATTTATTGAATTCAACAGTAATTTTGAAGTTAGGAATATTAATCATGTAGTACACCAACTAAGTGGGATTGCGTATAGCGATATTGAAAATAAAAATTTACGGGATGTTTTTGGGAACCTGAATCGAGCACACCGAATATTTGTTAATGAAAACCTGAATTTTAAACGACCGTTGCCGTTCAAGGATTACAAAGGAGATATCCATTATATCCAATGGGATCATGCGATGTTTACCCGAAGGGATGGAGAAAATAGCAATATTCTGCTTGGAATTGATGTTACCGAAACCATTGAAAAAAGAAAAGCTCTGGAGGCATCATTTGTACAGGATTCGGTAACCAAACTTCCTAATCGTTATAAATTAGAAGAAGTTTTGGACAATTACTTTAATAAAAATGGGAATAATTATGAAAAGAACCTAGCCTTGATTTTTATTCATATTGAGGGGATTCATGTAGTTGGGGATGCTTATGGCCAGCATATCGAAGATCAGTTGATGCGGTCTTTAAGTGAGCGACTCTATGGTGCGATTGGAAAATACGGGCTTTTTGTCCGCCGTTATACGGATCAATTTGTGTTGTTCTATCCTTGTGAGGCAGGTACTGGAATAATCCTGGAAATTTGCCAGTTAGTTGTCGAAATGCTTAAAATACCTTTTGTCATTGAGGGGAACTCATTTATATTAAAAAATCATATTGGGATTTCAAAATACCCCGATCATGCCACCGATAAAGAAAATTTGATCCGTTTTGGCAGTGCTGCCATGCATGAAGCCCAACGATTGAATGTAGATTACTATTTTTATCATGAATCTTTAGAAAAAAGGTTAAAAAGTAACGTAAACGGATCCAAACTAAATAACAATTAAATTAGAGGAGTCATCTATGACCTATAAATGTGTGGTTTTCGATTTTGATGGTACCCTGGCGGATACCGAAGAGAAGGCCTTTAATATATATAACGAATTGGCGACAAAGTATAAATACAGCACCGTCACCATGGAAGAATTACAGCATATTAAAAATCTCCATATCAAGGAGATCAAAGAAATTGTTGATATTCCCTTTTATCAGTTTCCCCGGGCGCTCCGGGATGGTCAAAAAATGATGCGAAAAGAATCAAATCAAATACATGCTTTTGCACCCGACATTCATGATTTCTTTACCGCCCTGAGAAAGGAAACTAATCATATTGGGATTCTTACCTCAAATATTAAAAAGACGGTTGCAGATTTCTTAATAACCTACGATATCAGCCATGAAATCGAATTTATTATGTGTTCCGCACTACTTTCCAAGTCAAAAAAAATCAAGAAAGTTTTACGAAAGTACGACATCAATCCAGGCGAAATGCTTTATATTGGTGATGAGGTTCGTGATATTGAAGCCTGTCATAAGGTTGGGGTGGATGTAGTTGCAGTCAAATGGGGGTATAATACACCTTTTGCTCTTGAAAAGTGCAAGCCTACTTTTATGATCGATAACATCTGGGATGTCATTGATATCGTCAAAACAAAAAATAAAGCATAAATCGGATCAGATTGCCGGTAAACGATCGGAAAAAATAAGAATGTGCAGGTTGATCATGCCAAAGTGCTTTATGGTGTGATTAGACGGTATTTGCTGGGGGTTTTTGATACCAGCACGGAGACATTCATGTCGCTGTTGATTTCATCAACTACGGCGGCGATGGATTCGTCATCAGCACCATAAATCACGCAATTTAATGTGGTTTCATCGACAATAAAAGCGCCCACATAATAGTAGCCATTGGATACTGTAATGGTGACACCGCTAACATGACTCAACAGTTTCATTTTAATTATTTCAACAGCCTCCTGGGTGTCCATGATCTGTTTGCCGGTGTCCACATCGTTCAGTCCAATCAGGAGCTCATAGCAGTCGGCGGATTCCAGACCAAGGGTATCGGATTTTTTTTCAGATGAAGATATACAGCCGGACAGGGTCGCAACACAAAGGATAAAAACACCTAATAAATATAGTTTCTTTTTCAAAAATATTCTCCTCGGATAATATGTTTAGAACTATAACTTTACGGCCCTAAATATATTTATTTTTATAATGCGTTATCATATTTTCAATCATAACATATTTTGACAACAAAAGAAATGCTGATTAGAATGAATAATCTTTTAGTTTGATGAAAACTTTCACGGAGCTATATATTAAGGATTATTTTGAAATGGTAATATAATTTACTAAAGTAAATAACAATTAACACGATAATAGATGTAGGTGCGCTCAGCAAAGCACTAGACGGCAGAGATTAAATTTGATGGAGTTGATTCATGATGTATATGGATCACCCGAAAGAAAGGTGGAATGAACATGGATATTGCAGCACTTTCGATGGGAATGAGTCAAATGCAGGTCGCTCAACAGACCAGTATATCGGTGATGAAAATGGCGATGGAGACTGGGACCGAGCAAATGACAGATGTGATGGCGATGGTTGAAACAAGCACATCGTCAGCCTCTATAGCTGGCCCTTCACCTGATCCTAACATTGGGCAATTATTGGATATCTCGGTTTGAAAAATCCGGCTGGTAAGTATACCGGCCGGATTTTTCAATAGTTAACACATATAAAAAAACAGTGAAACCAGGAGTTTTCAGATATACGATTACGGGTTATCTAAAAAATACCGTGGTTTAAAAGCAAAAATGAGGGTACGAATCAGATATAATAAAGAAAACCGGAGGAAATATGATGTGTTGTAACAAGAATGAAGATAGCCAATGCTGTGTGATGGCTCATAAGGATAGAATTGTCCCATGCGCCTTAGTTACTCTTACGATTGCCTTTACGATTGTAGGGTTTATCATCGGGCACCGATTTATTGGGAAAGGGTGTTGTTGTAAGGATCAGGATGAAGAATAGAAAATAAAATAGTATAAAAACAGTATCAACTCAAAAAGACCGAAGCCTAAGAATTGCTTCGGTCTTTTTGTTATCGGGTACTTGTTTCCATTATAACCGGATATTTTTGCTTGAGGTCTTCGACTTTACCAATAAATGCTTTGTTTTGTTTTTCCCGCAATAAGTAATTTCGGGCATTTTCCTTGACTGTGTCAAAAGGAATCGTTTGAGCAATCTTGCGATCAGTCAGTTTTATAATATGGTAGCCAAACTGCGTTTGTACAGGCAGTTCAGTCATCTCATCAACTTCTAGTGCAAAGGCTGCGGTTTCAAATTCAGGAACCATCTGGCCTTTGGAAAAATAACTTAGGTCTCCGCCTTTTTCATTGGAAGGACAAATTGAATATTCTTTTGCAGCTGCTTCAAATGACTTCCCGTTTTTGATTTCGTCAATAATGGTTATAGCTTGTTCCTCATTGGGTAACAGAATATGGCTGGCTCGAATGCTGTCTGGGGCAATAAACTGGGTAGGGTTTTCATCATAGAATTTTTGAACTTCTTCATCTGGCACGCTGATATCCATCATGAATTTTGCAATCATATGGGTTTTAAGAAGTTTTTCTTCTGCGTCAATGAGCATTTTCTGAAATTCTTCGCTTTCATCAACATTTGCTTCCTTGCCTTCTAAATAAAAGAGTTCCTGGGCAATGAGTTCTTCCAGCAACTGACGTCGCCCTTCTTCTGAAGTAAACTGATTTGCCTGCTCCTGGGGTAATTGTTTTATTAAGGCATCTAAATCCGCAGTGTAAATTGTTTTACCAGCTACGGTAGCCAAAGGGGTTTTTTTCATAATAGTCTCCTTTAGATCCAAATTAATTTATTTTATTATAAAATCATAGCCTTTGAATAGATTTTTGTCAATATGTAGTTAAATAAAGGTTATCAATCCAGGCTAATTTTATAGAATAACTCGGTTGAATTCTAAAAAATTGTTGTTAAACGGTCTTGTTTGACAGTTATCTTAGAAGAATAGAAAATTAAGTAAACCTTAACGATTCCTAATAAGCGCATCATTCAATTGACAATAGTGAAAACTGGAGCTATACTTAAGACAAGTAGTTAGGTAAATCCTAACTAATAAAAAAGTTGGGTGATAATATGACATGTAAGAAAAACGAATTATATGAGGCCTATCATAAACTCCTGAAGCTGGATGCAGCATTGCATAAACATGAAACCTACCAGTGTCAGGCGGAAGATGTAACCTCAAAACAGAAATATTATCTTAAAGTCATCGATAAGAATTATCGGGTAACCTTCAGTCAGTTGGCTCAGGAAACACAAAATTCAAAACCGACGATTACCGAATTGATTAGTAAATTTATTTCCATGGGCTGTGTGTATCGGGAACGTTCGCCAGAGGATGGCAGGGTGTACTTTATTTATCTTACACCAAAGGGACAATCAATTGCCAGATCCGAGGAAAGAACCCAGATTCAAGTTATTGAACGCATCAAAAAAAGTCTCACTGATGAAGAGCTGGATCAATTGATCACCTTACTAAACAAAATCCTTTAATAGAAAAAGTGAATTATTAGAGGATAAGGAGGAAGAAAAAATGAGCACATTAGAAATCAAAAACGCACCATTAATCCCGATCACAGAAACTGTGATTTATCCGGGGATTTCAAATCGTATTTTTGTGAACGAAGACATTGGTAACAATATTAAAGAATTGATCATTAAAAATAATACTCTGGCCATTGGTTTATCAACAAAAGATTATAAAGGACTCGTTCAATTGACGGCTGATTCGTTTTATCGTATCGGTGTGTTAATGAAATTTGACAATATTCAAAAATCTGATAACGGCTTTATCATTGATATTACCACCATCAATCGTGTTAAAGTTCTGGATTTTAGCTTCGAGGAAAAACAGATTACTGCTTCTTATACTATTCAAGAAGACACTCTTGATATTAACGCTGACGAAGAACAGGAAATGATCCTATACATTAAGAGCTTAATGAAAGATTTAAGTCATAATTTTAAGGGCGCTGAGTACTTTGTCAGTATTTTGGAAGGGTTGCCTTCGTTAGAAGAAATTATGGGTTACACGATCCCGATGATGGGTATTCCGTTGAAAAGCAAACAGCTTCTTTTAGAGATTGACTCACTAAAGGAACGAGCTCTGAGTTTTATTGACTATATTATCCGGGAAAAAGATTCGGTCCATCTGCAATTGGAAATCAGTAAAAAATATTCCCAACGTAAAGACAAAACCTATCGTGAAGCGATGCTTCGGGAACAATTAAAGAACATTAAAGCTGAACTAGGTGAACTGGATGAAGAACTTGAAGAAGAAGCCGATTACCGAAAAAAAGTTCTGGAATCAGATATGCCTGCCGATATCAAAAAAATCGCTTTAAAAGAAGTACGCAAATTTGAAAACTCACCGCCGAATGGTGGCGAAAGCAATGTTATTATGAATTATCTTGATTTGCTTTTGGAACTGCCATGGACCAGTGAGAAAAAAGAAATCGATATTGAACACGCCAGACAGGTATTGGAGTCTCACCACTTTGGCATCGACGATGTGAAAAAAAGAATCATTGAGCATCTGGCCGTGATGAAATTAAAAGAAGATAAGCAAGGTTCAATCCTTCTGCTGGTGGGGCCTCCGGGAACCGGAAAAACCAGTTTGGGCAAGAGTATTGCCGAAGCCTTAGATCGTAAATATGTACGAGCCAGCTTAGGTGGGGTTCGTGATGAAGCTGAAATTCGGGGACATCGTAAAACATATCTGGGTGCCATGCCAGGACGTATCATTAAAGGAATTGCCAACGCCGAAGCTAAAAACCCAGTTTTCATCCTGGATGAAATTGACAAAATGGGTATGTCCCACCAGGGTGATCCCGGTTCAGCTTTGCTGGAAGTTTTAGATCCGGAGCAAAACTGTACCTTCTCAGATCATTATCTGGAAATTCCCTACGATTTATCTGAGGTATTCTTTATTGCGACAGCTAATGACCTCAGTATGATCCCAGCACCATTGTTGGATCGGGCCGAAATTATTCAACTGTCAAGCTATACCAACGGTGAAAAGAAACGGATTGCCATTGATCACTTATTACCAAGCGTTTTAAAAGATCATGGCTTAACCACTGACATGCTTCAGATTGAGGAAACTGCGGTTGAAGCGATCGTTGAAAATTACACCGCTGAAGCTGGTGTTCGTGGCCTGACCAAACAACTGGCAAAAATTGCCCGAGTTGTTTCTGAAAAAATTGTCTCGAAAAAAGTTGACCTGCCATTTGTTGTCACAACTCAAAATATCAGTGAAGTATTGGGGAACAAAACCAGACGTCATGAAAAAGCCGGGGATAATAACAAGCCCGGTGTTGTAACCGGAATGGCATGGACAGCTGTCGGCGGAGAAATTCTCTTTACCGAAGCAAGCCTGATGCCAGGAAGCGGCAAGCTGACCTTAACTGGTCAACTGGGCGATGTTATGAAAGAAAGTGCCACCATTGCGATGAGTCTGATCCGGTCCCGTTTGGGTGATTTGGCCAACGGCTTTGACTATTTTAAAAATGATACCCACATTCATGTACCATCTGGTTCAACCCCAAAAGATGGACCATCGGCCGGAGTTACTCTAACCACGGCATTGGCTTCACTCATTTTGGGTAAACCAGTGGATTCAAAACTTTCCATGACCGGTGAAATTACCTTAAGTGGTCAGGTGCTACCCGTTGGTGGTATTAAGGAAAAGGTTATCGCCGCGCAACGTAGTGGTATCACAAAAATTTTGTTGCCAAAAGACAATGAAAAAGATGTCAGTGACATTCCTGAAGAAGTGCGAAAGGCCTTAACCATCATTCATGTTTCAACCATTGAAGAAGTGTTAAGAGAAGCATTGGGAATTGAGTTGCCGGAATGCAAACCGATATTAAACAGACCCAAAGCAGATTCTAATGTACAATTGAGCATGGTTGGAGAATAATTTGTATTAAAAGATCAGAATTGATTATTCAAAAAAAGGGAGTTGTCAGAAGACGGCTCCTTTTTTTTACAGCAGGTTTTGTCGACGGTCTTATTTTCTTATGATATAATACTTTCCATGAAAATTAAGATGTTAAATAATGAAACAATTAATAAAATAGCTGCCGGTGAGGTGATTATCCGACCGGTGTCGGTAGTCAAAGAATTGGTAGAAAATGCCATTGATGCCGGTGCTGACGAGATTCGCGTGATCGTTGAGGCGGGTGGAAAAAATCGGATTACGGTCCGGGATAATGGCTGCGGTATTGCGTATAATGAGATTCCGCTGGCCTTTAAGCGCCATGCTACCAGCAAGTTATCAACCATCGAAGATCTGGAATCGATCGAGTCACTGGGATTTAGAGGCGAGGCCTTGTCCAGTGTGTCAGCTGTCGCCAAGGTCCAGATTGTCACCCGCTTCGAGCACGAAGAGGTTGGCAGTCTGACTCTGTTTGAAGGAGGTAAGCTTCTCAATCAGCGGGTCTGCGCTTATAATCGCGGTACCGAAATAACGGTGAGTGATCTGTTCTATAATATCCCGGCCCGTCGCAAACATATGGAAAAGGATAAAAAGGAAGAAACAATCGTTCGCGATCTGTTGGAGAAAATTGCTATTTCCCATCCGGGGATTCGCTTCGAGCTCAGCAGTAATGGACGAATTGTCCTTGATACCCCAGGAACAGGGAAGGTGATGGATGTGGTCAAGGGGCTTTATGGACTTGACATGGCCGATAATCTGATCGCTCTGAATTATGAAAACAAACCCATGAAGCTGGCGGGGTTTGTGGGAAACCTTAAAACCCTGCGAAACCATCGCGACGACCAGGTGTTTTTTATTAATGGACGCTATATCAAAAACAACCGCCTGGCTCAGGCTTTAGATGAAGCTTATGAGGGTTATAGCATGAAACATCAGCATCCGCTGGGCATTATTTTTATGGAACTGCCTGGTCGAATGTTGGACGTAAACATTCATCCGGCTAAAACCGAAATAAAAATTCTTAATGAAAGTCTGGTCTGCCTGCTCTTTAAGCAGGGAATCCGGGAAACCCTCAGAAATACCAATCTGATTGTAGAACTGGGAAACGCGGATAATGATTACCTTGAAGATAATGAAAGAAAGACTAGTTTTAATAATAAGATAGCAGACGACAAGGATCTGAAGAATCATGAATTAAACAATCAAAACAATCAAAACAGCGAAACTGCGGCTCCGATGTCATCGGCTAAAATTTCCCAGACAGAAGCACAAACCACCATTGAAACAATATTACAGAAAACCGCCACCGCTTTCCCAGGTGATGATCCAAAATTGGTAAAACCAATGAATACAAACCGATTGACAGGCGGTTTTGATCAACAGCAGAGTGTCAGTGAAACAAAAGAACCAATACCAAAACAGCCTGAAGGTCATCAGACAAACGCAGCTGCTTCAGTACAATCAGAAATTAAATCACAAGAGTCGCTATTAACAGAAATCAGGAAAGATAAGCAGGAGGCACCGGTTGCGAATGCTGAGATTTGTTTAGTACCGGATCTTCGTAATCGGGTTGCAGAAGCTCCGGAGATATTTGAGTTAAATCAGGCAAATCCAGAAAAAATAATTCCGGATACGAGTCCATTATCGGTTTTTAAAAAGGACGTTAAAGATCTGGCGAAAATGAAAATTGTCGGACAGCTGTTTAATGTGTACATTCTTCTGGAGGGCGACAAAGAAATCTATCTTCTCGATCAACATGCTGCCCATGAAGCTTTTCTAACTCAGGAGCTGATGGAAGTATTTGGTCGAAAGGAAGGGCTTCCCAGTCAGGGCTTGATGACTCCGATCCCTTTAAAAATTCGTCCTAAAGATTTAACGGGGATTGAGATTCGGTTGGCTGAGTACAAGCGCTTGGGTTATGACTGCGATATTTTTGGGGAAGAGACCCTGCTGGTGCGCAGTGTCCCGGTATTGTTGGGGGAACCTCAAAGTCCGGACTTATTAAAAGCAATGATTGAAGAAAATCTCTTTGAAAGTGACGAAAATATTGATAACAAAATGGTTTTTTCCGAAAAGGCAAAAAATAAAATCATTACCATGGCTTGTAAAGCAGCTATCAAGGGCGGCCAATCTTTGACTCAGGCTGAAATCAGAAAACTTCTTGAGAATCTGATGAAACTGAGTAATCCCTATACCTGTCCCCATGGCCGTCCCATCATAATGAGATTAAAGGAATATGAATTAATGAAATTATTTAAACGGGTGATATAAGATGGAAGCTAAAAAACCCAAAGTATTAGTAGTGGTAGGACCGACGGCCAGCGGGAAAACGGCCTTGGGCGTAGCACTTGCCAAAAAACTCGATGGGGAAATCATTTCCGCTGACTCCATGCAAATTTATAAATACATGAACATTGGTACGGCGAAGGTTACTTTAGACGAAATGCAGGGGATCCCCCATTATCTGGTTGATTGTGTGTCTCCAGATGAAGAATTCAGTGTGGCAAAGTATAAAGCAGCTGCATTGGAAGCCATCGAAGCCATTCTTTCAAAAGGAAAGCTTCCTATTATAATAGGGGGGACCGGATTATATATCAACAGTCTCACGCTACCCTGGGATTTTCAGAAAAAGGACAGTGATGAAATAATACGGTGGCGGCTAACGGCAGAAGCTGAAGTCCTGGGGAAAGAAGCCTTGTATGAGCGGCTTAAAACGATAGATCCGGCTACGGCACAAATCGTTCATCCCAATAATCTGAATCGGATCATCCGGGCGTTGGAAATTTATGAGCTCACGGGCAAACCGAAATCTCATTTTGATGAAGAGACAAAAAAACAGGAAGTTCCCTACGATTATGTCATGCTGGGTTTGGACTGGGACCGGGAGACCCTTTATGACCGAATAAACCGCCGGGTCGATCTGATGATTGCGGAAGGCCTCATTGATGAGACTAAAATGCTGGTTGAACGGGGATATGACTGGAATCTGACGGCATTGAAGGCGATCGGCTACAAGGAACTGAAACCTTATCTGGAAGGAACGTCCACACTGGCAGAAGCAGTCACTATTTTAAAACGGGATTCCCGCCACTATGCCAAACGTCAAATGACCTGGTTTCGGAAGGATGATCGGATCCAATGGCTGAAAATGAATGAAACCAGAACTGTGGAGACCCAGGTTGAGGAATCCCTTGATCTGATTATGCCTCATCGAACCAATAAATGAAAGTGAGTAATTGTTTGAACATACAAAAGGACATTAAAACCTATCTTGAACAGGAATTTGAAATTTCGGCAGAGGTCATCGATTTCGTAAAAAAAGTTGAAGATGAAGTTCATTCTCAACTTAAAAAACGCGATGATCTCTCAGAGCTCCATCAGTATCGGGTCATCAAAGCGATGCAAAAGGCAGGATTGGGAGATCGTCACTTCACCGTTTCCACCGGCTATGGCTATGACGACGTGGGACGGGAAGTTGTTGAAACCATCTACGCCGATGTTTTCGGTGCCGAAGACGCATTGGTGAGACCCCATATTTCATCGGGAACCCATGCGATTTCGTTGGCTCTATATGGGGTATTGCGGCCCGGCGACCATTTACTGGCCATTACCGGTTCGCCATACGATACTATACGTAGCGTAATCGGACTGGAAGAGGCCTGTGTTGGCCAGGGAACCATTAAAGAATTTGGGGTGACCTATGATCAGATTGAATTGCTGCCTGATGGGAGTTTTGATGAAGCGGCCATTGTTGCCGCCATTACCGCAAATACGAAAATGATCTATCTGCAGCGATCCACCGGTTATAGCTGGCGGGCGGCACTTAGCATCGATGACATGGCAGCGATGATTAAAAAAATTCGTGCGGTAAAAGCAGATGTCGTTATTTTTGTCGATAACTGCTACGGTGAATTTTTGGATCGGGTCGAACCAGTATCCATTGGTGCCGATCTGATGGCCGGATCGCTGATCAAAAACCCCGGTGGTGGCTTGGCTCCGACTGGCGGTTATGTCGCTGGTCGGGCGGATCTGGTTCATCTGGCGGCCTGCCGTCTGGCCGCCCCCGGAGTAGCCAGAGAAACAGGTGCGACTCTGGGAATAAATCGAACTCTGCTGCAAGGTCTGTTTTTGGCACCAACGGTGGTAGCCCAGGCGATTAAGTCGGCAGTGCTTTTAGCAGCCTGTTATAAAAAACTAGGCTTTGCTGTTTGCCCTGAAGTAATGGACTATCGCAGTGACATCATTCAAAGTGTCTGTTTAAAAACAGCTGAAGGGGTGAAAACATTTTGTCGGGCAATTCAGGAAGCGGCCCCGGTGGACAGCCAGGCCACTCCTGAACCATGGGATATGCCCGGCTATTCAGATCCCATTATTATGGCAGCCGGCGCCTTTATTCAGGGTTCTTCCATTGAACTCTCTGCTGACGCCCCGATGCGGGAACCCTATTATGTTTATTTTCAGGGCGGACTGACCCATTTTCACGGAAAGCTGGGCATTTTGCTCAGCCTTCAGCGCCTATTGGATAAACAAATCGTAAAAATATAAAAATTCGGATAAAGAAATAGAGGTGAGAAACATGATAACTAAAGAAAAAATTGATCGAATCAACGAATTGGCCCGAAAGAAAAAAGAATGCGGGCTGAGTGAAGATGAATCGGATGAGCAAATGACACTGCGAGCCGAATATCTGTCGGCGATCAGAACAAATTTAAGAGCTCAACTGGACAATATCGAAATCGTCGACAAGTAAATAAAAATTTATAATCAGGTTGGAAACTAAGGAGGAAATTGCGATGAATAATAAAGACAAAGAAAAGAGTCCTGGGGCTTTGCTTCAGGAGCAACTGGGTAAAAAATGGGAGCTGGCGTGGAAAGACCTCAGTGATGAAGATGCGATAAAGGTCAAAGCAATCAGCGATGACTACATCCACTTTCTGACCGTCGGAAAAACTGAACGACAATGTGTGACACTCAGTGTTGATCTGGCCCAAAAAACCGGTTTCAAGCCACTGGAAGCCTATCAAAATGCCGGTAAAATCAATCCCGGGGATAAGGTCTACATGGTTCATAAAGATAAAACCGTGGTTTTCTTTGTCGCCGGCAGCGATTCGATTGAGCAGGGGATGGCCATTATCGGGGCTCATATTGACTCGCCCCGGCTGGATTTAAAACCGTCGCCACTCTACGAAAGCGATGACATGGCTTTTTTCAAAACCCACTATTATGGTGGAATAAAAAAATACCACTGGGTGACGATACCTTTGGCCATGCATGGCACAGTAGTAAAAAAAGACGGCAAGAGGATTAATATTTCCATTGGAGAAGCACCAGAAGATCCGGTTTTCTGTATCACTGACCTATTGCCTCATTTATCTCAAGAACAAAATACCAAAAAAATGACGGAAGGAATCACCGGAGAAGGGCTGAATATTATTGTTGGCAGTCAGCCTTATCCCGAAAAGGATCTCAAAGACGGGGTTAAACTCAATATTCTCAATCATCTTTACACAAAATACGGGATGTTGGAAGAAGATTTTGCCACCGCTGAACTGGAAGTGGTACCAGCCGGAGCAGCTCGTAACGTTGGTTTTGATGAAAGTTTGATCGGCGGATATGGACAGGATGACCGGATCTGCGCCTATACGGCGTTGCGGGCCATACTCGACCAGGAAACAATCCCAAACCGCACCCTTTGTGTGATTCTGGCTGATAAGGAAGAAATCGGCAGTGTTGGCAACACCGGCATGCATTCTCGTTTTTTTGAGAACACAGTAGCCGAGCTGATTGATCTGATCGATGTAAAAAAACCAGAAATGGCCATGCGTCGATGTTTTATGAATTCTGAAATGCTCTCTGCTGACGTTACTGCTGGGGTTGATCCTAACTTTACCGGTACCCATGATAAAGGAAATGCTCCATATATTGGCAAAGGAATGGTCTTATCAAAGTACGGCGGCGCTCGCGGAAAATCTGGGTCCAATGACGCTCATGCCGAGTTTATGGGAAAAATGCGAAAAACCCTGGAAGCTGCCGGCGTAATCTGGCAGATGGGGGAATTGGGCCGGGTGGATCTTGGCGGTGGCGGTACCATTGCCCATATTCTGGCTGAATATGGGATGGATGTACTGGATTGTGGTCCGGCGCTGCTGAGTATGCATTCACCTTTCGAATTGGCTTCAAAGGTAGATTTGTATATGTGTTATAAAGGGTACAAGACATTTCTGATTTGATCAGAAAGACGATGTACTCATTTTTGAGAGAAAATCGGTATTTGAAAAATTTATTTGTTAATATAGTAACAGATGCGAGATAATCCATTTGTGCGCTTCGTCACATAAAAAGTTAGCTCGAAATGGTAATTTTAGTTCTAAAATTTACTCTTTTAGAACTAAAAATTACCATTATTTTTACTGATCTGATGGGTACAGTATTATTTTAAACAAATTTATCGATACATATAGAAAAAAAATAAGTTGTATGTTATGATACTACCTATATATACAAGTATACAGTTACTCTTGTGTAAAAATTCTAATTTGAGGGGTGTTTGACTTAAGATGAATGTAAAACATGGAACCTTTAAGGGGGGAATCCACCCACCCTATAGAAAGGAAAGTACTGCTGAAGTTCCTCTGGGCTTTGGCGCAAAGCCGGAAATGGTGATCATACCCATGTCGCTGCACATTGGGGCACCTTGTACACCGATCGTAAAAAAAGGCGATCAGGTATTTCTTGGCCAGCGAGTCGGGGAACCAAACGGTTTTGTTTCGGCTCCTGTGCACGCTAGTGTATCTGGAAAAGTTATTGCGGTTGAGGAACGTCCACATGCATCGGGAGATCGAGTTATGTCGGTTGTGATCGAATCGGATGGGTTAGATACCATTGATCCAAGTATCAAACCATATGGTACTTTAGAAGAAATGGATGCTGAGACCATTAAAAAAATGGTTTTGAATTCAGGTATTGTCGGCCTTGGCGGGGCAACCTTCCCAACTCACGTAAAACTGGCGATTCCACCGGACAAAAAAGTTGATTGTGTTGTCTTAAATGGTGCGGAATGTGAACCATATTTAACAGCGGATCATCACTTGATGCTCAATCAGGCTGAAAAGGTTGTCATGGGTTTAAAAGCTGCTATGAAAGCCGTCAGTGTTGAGAAGGGTTTTATTGGCGTCGAAGATAATAAAACTGATGCCATCGAAGCGCTCGTAAAAGCAATAGGAACTGACACTAGACTGGAAGTTTATTCACTGCATACTAAATATCCGCAGGGGGCTGAAAAACAATTGATTGCGGCAATCACAGGTCGTGAAGTGCCGTCTGGTGGGTTGCCAGCAGATGCTGGTGTTGTCGTCATGAATGTTGGAACGGCAGCTCAAATAGCGGAGTCGATGATAACAGGAATGCCTTTGTATAAACGTTATCTGACCTGTACCGGTGATGCTATTAAAAATCCCCAAACGATGGAAATTCGAGTGGGTGTGCCGTTTCAATCGGTTATAGACCAGTGCGGTGGGTTTTCCGCTGATCCTGGAAAAGTAATTTCCGGTGGACCGATGATGGGTGTTACTCAGTTTGAAACTGCGATTCCTGTTATGAAGGGAACATCAGGAATTCTATGTTTAACTAAAGAATCTGCAAAAATTGCCATGCCGTCAAATTGTATTCACTGCGGTAAATGTGTGGGGGTCTGTCCAATTCATTTACAGCCACTTTATCTTGCTGAATATTCGCAACGGAATAACTGGGATAAGTGTGAATCAAATCATGCCATGGATTGCATCGAATGCGGAAGCTGTTCTTACATCTGTCCTGCAAAACGAACCCTGGTATCATCCATTCGTGTGGCTAAACGTGAGATTATCGCACAACGAAGAAAAGGAAATTAGGAGGAATATTGATGAATGAATTAAATCTTACAGTGTCATCATCCCCTCATATCCGGGCAAAACATTCCACAGCCAATATTATGCAAAATGTTATTATTGCTTTGTTACCTGCATTGGCTGTCGCAGGATTTGTTTTTGGGGTATGGGCATTGGCATTAGTAGCTATTTGTGTTATCTCGTCAGTGGTTACAGAAGCAGTTATTCAAAAACTGCTCAAAAAACCGATTACCGTCAATGACTGGAGTGCAGTTGTAACGGGTGTGCTTTTAGCATTCAACTTACCGATTAACGCACCTTGGTGGATCGCTGTTGTGGGTTCTGTTTTTGCCATTGCCATTGTAAAACAATGTTTTGGTGGTTTGGGACAGAATTTTATCAACCCAGCCTTGGCAGCAAGAGCTTTTCTGTTGGCTTCATGGCCTGGACATATGACCAGTACTGCTTATATTCCAGCAACTGATACGGTAACTACCGCAACACCATTGGCCTTATTAAAGGCTGGCGAAGCGACTCCTTCAGCACTCGATCTTTTTACCGGACTTAACGGTGTTTACGGTTGTATTGGTGAGATTTCAGCCCTGGCGATATTAGTTGGTGGTCTGTACCTTATTTTCAAAGGCATTATCAGTTGGAGAATTCCAACGATATACATATTAACTGTAGGTATTTTTGCGTTGTTAGTGGGACAGGATCCTATTGTCCATATTGTCTCAGGTGGTGTAATGTTAGGTGCTTTCTTTATGGCAACGGACTATGCATCGTCGCCGGTAACCGCAAAAGGTCAAATCATTTATGCTGTGGGTTGTGGATTAATTACCATGATCATTCGTATTTATGGAGGCTATCCAGAAGGATGTTCTTACTCAATTCTGCTGATGAATGTTGCAACACCTCTGATTGAACGATTCACCAAAGAACGTATCTATGGTGTGACTAAGATCAAAAAGGAGGCTAAAGCATAATGGAAACAAAAGAAAAAGTGCAGATTGATTGGAAAGTTGTTTTTAAATTAGGTTTTATACTACTTCTTATTTCAGGGGTAGCTGCCTGCTGTCTGGCATTGACCAATTATGTAACGGCTGGCACCATTGAGGAAATGAATATCAAAGCGAACACCGTAGCGCGTCAGGAAGTTCTGCCGGAAGCGACAGATTTTGAAGAAGTGCCAGCAGAAGATGTGGTGAAAGTAGCCACAGAAATTGGCATGGAAAAACCAGAAGAACTGTTAGAAATTTATGCTGGTAAAAATGGCGGCGAAGTTGTTGGATACACTGTCAAGACTGGTCCTGGTAGTGGTTTTAGTGGCGAAGTACAGGTATTAACTGGTATTTCAACCGATGGAATTATTACCGGAATTACAATTATTAAACACAATGAAACACCGGGCTTGGGTGCACTGGCTACTGGCGAGTGGAACGATCAGTTTACTGGCAAATCGGCAACAGAAGAGCTGATTGTAGTAAAAGGAACCGCTAAAGAAGATAGCAATGAAATTCAGGCTATTACTGGTTCTACGATTACTTCCAAGGCAGTTACTGCAGGTGTTAATATATCCATTGAAGTTTACCAGATTATGTCGAAATAGGAGGGAAATATAAAGATGAATTTTATGAAAAATCTTACTAGAGGAATCATACGAGAAAATCCTATCTTCGTACTATTACTGGGAATGTGTCCAACTCTTGCGGTTACCACATCAGCAGTAAATGGTTTAGGGATGGGGTTGGCGACTACCGCTGTGTTAATCTGTTCAAATGTCGTTATTTCGGCACTCAGAAAAGTGATCCCTGATAATATCAGAATCCCTGCTTTTGTAGTTATTATTGCATCCTTCGTAACCATTGTTGGAATGTTGATGAAGGCTTACTTGCCAGCACTGGATGCATCATTAGGTTTGTTTATACCGTTGATTGTTGTAAACTGTGTTATTTTAGGTCGGGCAGAAGCTTTTGCATTCGGAAATAGTGTCATCAATTCATTTGCGGATGGACTTGGAATGGGGATTGGTTTTACCATGGCTTTAACTATTTTAGGGTCAATCCGTGAAATTCTAGGGGCAGGAATGATTTTTGGGTTCTCATTATTCGGGGCTGCATATGAACCGGTATTATTGATGATCCTACCTCCAGGAGCATTTTTAACTCTTGGTCTTTTGATTGGCCTTATTAACTGGAAAACGAAAAAGGCATAGGGGAGGATATCAATGACTTTAATTTTTATAATGATCAGTGCAATTTTTGTCAATAACTTTGTACTGTCACGATTTTTAGGTATTTGTCCGTTTTTGGGGGTTTCCAAACAAGTTGAAACCGCTCTCGGGATGGGGGTTGCGGTAACCTTTGTTATGGGATTGGCTTCTGCAATTACTTATGTGGTTCAATATTCAATTCTTGATCCATTGGGTCTCGGTTATCTGCAGACAATTGCTTTTATTTTGGTAATTGCAACGCTGGTTCAGCTGGTTGAAATGATTATTAAAAAAGCCAGCCCGTCGTTGTATCAGGCACTGGGAGTTTACCTGCCTTTAATCACAACAAACTGTGCTGTTTTAGGGGTTGCGCTCTTAAATATTCAGTTTGAATATAATTTTATTGAAACAATTTTTCACGGTGTTGGGGCGGCCTTAGGTTTCACGCTTGCCATCGTGCTTTTTGCGGGCATCCGTGAGCGCCTCGAAACGTCGGCAGTTCCAAAAGCCCTAGAAGGATTCCCGATTGCATTATTAACTGCTGGTTTAATGGCGATTGCGTTTTTGGGATTTTCCGGAATGAAATTAGGTTAGGAGGATATGGAAATGTTAGAAGCGATTTTAGTTCCAGTCGGTATCCTCGGTGTATTTGGTTTAGTGTTTGGAATTGGCCTTGCCATTGCGGCCAAGGTATTTGAAGTATACGAAGATCCTCGGATACCAATGATCAGAGCAGCTCTACCTGGCGCAAATTGTGGCGGTTGTGGTCTGCCAGGTTGCGATGCGTTTGCATCGGGTATTGTAAATGGCACAGCTGCGATTGATGGCTGTCCGGTTGGTGGTGCCGATTGTGCCGCTGCAATGGCCGAAATCATGGGTATGGAAGCAGGGAGTGCTGTTAAAAAAGTAGCCACTGTAATTTGTCAGGGGACCTGTGAGACAGCACCAAACCGTGCCGAGTATTATGGCGAAATGGATTGCCGGGAAGCAATGATTGCTTCTGGCGGGGCAAAAGGTTGTCGTTATGGTTGTATGGGATTGGGAACCTGTAAAGCGGTGTGCCCTTTTGATGCCATTGTTATGGGAGCAGATGGACTGCCAAAAATTGATCCAGATAAATGCACATCCTGTGGTAAATGTATCGATGCCTGTCCAAAAGCGATTATGAATCTAGTTCCGGCTGCTCAGGATGTTATTGTAAAATGTAATAACAAAGATAAAGGGAAAACAGCAAAACTGGTTTGTACAACGGCTTGTATCGCCTGTGGTGCCTGTGTGAAAGCATGTAAATTTGATGCGATTAAAGTTGAAAACAATATTGCTAAAATTGATTATGACAAGTGTGTTGAATGCTACGAATGCGTAGTTAAATGCCCAATGCACACTATTTCCGGCGATGTCGAAACAGGCAAAAAAACAGCTTACATTATTGATGCAAATTGTATCGGATGTGGCGCTTGTGCTAAAAATTGTCCAGTTGAAGCAATCACTGGTGAAATTAAAAAACCACCTTATGTTATTGAACATGAAAAATGTATTGGCTGCAGTATTTGTTTTAAAAAATGCAAGAAAAATGCGATTGAAATGCGGCCAAATAAAACAAAATAAACGATAAGTATAAAAGGGCTCTTCATTGAAAAATGAGGAGCCTTTTTTTCTTAAGAATATATGACAATTAAGTATTTGTTTTAAATTTTAATTAGAATTTTAGGAAAGATGTATAAAATAAACTTAGACTCTGTTAAAATAATGGTATTGTTGGTATGAGGAGGCTTATGGTGAACGAAAAGGCAGACTATCATGTATCGATTAAAGAGCTCCCTGAGGATGAACGTCCCCAGGAAAAGATGATCCGTCATGGGGCCGGAAGTTTGAGTAATGCCGAGCTTTTAGCCATTATTATTCGCACCGGAACCCGGGGCACCACTTCAGTAGAAATTGGCAGAAAAATCATTGCGTATCTGGACAATGACTTATCCTATTTTCATCAAATGGATGTTTTAGAATTGAAACGAAATCCCAATCTAGCTGGAGTTGGCATTGTAAAAGCTTGTCAGATTAAGGCTGCTATTGAACTGGGCTATCGGATGAAACAGAAGGATCTTCCTGATGTTAAAATTACCTCACCGCAGAATGTGGTCGGACTACTGATGGATGAGATGCAGTACCTGAAACAGGAGTGTTTTAAGATTATTATGCTTGACACTAAAAATAAGGTAATCAAGGTCGAGGAGATCACTCGTGGTACCCTCAATTCATCTCTGGTTCATCCGCGGGAAGTCTTTGTTAAAGCGATTAAACAGCATGCAGCATCAATTATTCTGGCTCATAACCATCCCTCAGGAGATACACAACCCAGTGCCGAAGATAAAAGCATCACCAGACGTCTGGTCGACGCAGGAGAGCTTATTGGTATTTCGGTATTGGATCATATCATCATTGGACGAGGAACATACATAAGCTTTAAGCAGGAAAAACTCCTGTAATTATCTTAAAATTTAAAAAATATCTAACGCCTTACTGTAAAATTAGGGTATAATGATATGCATGTTTTTATAGTTTCCCGATTTTAACAAAGTTATTACAAAAGATTAGGGTAGGCAAATAAAAAGCTGTTTATATAAAGCAGTTTTTTAATTGAATCAGAACCGGGGGTAGAATTATCAGTCTCGTTTATACATATTACATATCAGAAAATCATAAAAAGTCGGTCCGGGAAGAGCTGACCAAACGTTACAGTTACTCCAGCCGTTTAATCAGTGAAATTAAACGGATCGGAAAGATCAGTCTAAATCATAAAGAGTGCTTTCTGGGACAGCAAATCAAGTCAGGGGATATCATCGAGATTAAAATGCCGAAGGAAGATATTGATGGGGAACCAGTGTCAGGCAAATTAAGCGTAGTTTACGAAGATGATGAACTGCTGGTGATCAACAAACCGCCATTTTGTGTAACACATCCCACTAAGAGCCATCAATTGGATACTCTGGCAAATTACATCAGCTATTACTGGCACGATCGAGGGGTTTCGGCAAAAATTCGCTTTATCAATCGATTAGATCGCGATACAACCGGCATTGTGGCGATAGCAAAAAATAAATATGTGCATCATTATGTCCAAAATGAAATGAATTCAGGCAAGGTCAGAAAGGTCTATCATGCCTTTGTGCATGGGAAGCTTCCCTGTGAAGAAGGGATTATTGACGCTCCGATCGGACAACCCTACGAAGACAGTATTCATCGGGTGGTGATCGATACGGGGAAACCATCAGTTACCCGCTATAAGGTGCTGGAAGAGTATAAAAATGCATCGTTGGTGGAGCTGATTCTGGAAACTGGACGAACCCATCAGATCAGGGTTCATTTACAGCATCTGGGAAATCCGATTATTGGGGACCCCTTGTATCACGGAGATGATTTGGCTGGCGATTGTTTGGGAATGCCTCATCAGGCACTGCATGCACGGAGTCTGAATTTATCGCTTCCCAGAAAAAGTAATCTGCATGTTCAGGCTGAGTATAACAGCGAGTTGATCGATTTACGAAAAAGTCTGATAGATAATAAATAGAAAAGGTGATAAAATGAGTGAAAAACAAAAAAAAGGAATAAAAAGACGTAAGAAGAAAAAACATATTGGGGCCAAGGTGCTGATTATTCTTTTAGTCCTGGGGATCCTGGGAGTTGGAGTCATGTATTCTATCTATGCCGCAAATCGTATGGATATCTCCGATTATCAGTATCAGGCTAAGGATAAAACCGAGATTTATTCCGCAGATAATGCCCTTATTGCTGAATTGTACATGAAAAATCGAACCAATATTACCATTGATCAGATTCCGGTGCAATTACAGCAGGCTCTGATATCGGTAGAGGATTCACGGTTTTACGATCATTTTGGGATTGATTTACTGGGAATAGTCCGGGCATTTTTCTCCAATATAGCCAGTAATGGTATCGGTGAAGGTGCCAGTACCATTACCCAACAGCTTGCCAGAGTGTTATTTCTACCGGATATTGCAACCGAGCAGAACTTTAATCAATCCCTGGTGCGAAAACTAAAGGAAATATCGATAGCGCTTCAATTGGAAGAAAAGTATACAAAGGAACAAATTCTGGAGATGTACTTTAATGAATACTATTTTGGTTCCGGTGCATATGGGATTGAAGAAGCAGCCAAGACCTATTTCAATAAACCAGTTTCTCAGGTCAATCTGGCCGAAGCTGCGATGCTGGCGGGTTTGCCACAAGCCCCTAGCGCATATGCTCCCAATACGAATTTAGAAGCAGCAAAAAAACGTCAACAGGAAGTTTTAACACGAATGGTGAAGGAAAAATATATTACTCAGGAAGAAGCAGACGCCGCTTATTCAATGGAACTGGTAATCAGAGATCCGGCGACCATTAGTTATGATGATCAGATTGTGGACAATTACGAAGCCTATGTCGGGCGAGCTTTGGATGAATATGCGAGATTGAAAGCATCATCTGTTATGCAAGAACGTGGTATCACTCAAGATCAGGCCATTGATTATATCAAAGAAAATATCGCCAATGGTGGGTACCGCATCTATACGACCATTAACACCGCTATGCAGGCCGATGCTTTGGACAGTCTCAACGTTGGACTCGCCGATTCTGGTCTGGACACTGAAACAGGATCTATCGTGTCGGTGGATTTGGACGGTGCGGTTAAAGCCTATTATGGTGGCAACACTCAAATTGATATGGCTAACACACCACGACAGCCAGGGTCAAATATCAAGCCGCTTTATTATGCCGCGGCGATGGATAAGGGCTTAATTACCCCATCGACAACAATATCCGATACTTACACTGATTTTGGAGGATATGCTCCGAGAAATTATGATGGCGGTTATCATGGAACGGTTACGGTGCGAACAGCTTTAGTTAATTCTTACAATATACCAGCAGTTAAGGTATTCGATAAGGTTGGACCGGAGGAGGCTGTAGCATTTATGCAAACCATGGGGATTTCGACTTTTGAAGATGATGATTATAATCTTGCCACCGCCCTTGGCGGAATGACTTATGGCATTAAGCCGTTAGAAATGGCGGCAGCCTTTAATGTTTTTAATAATGCCGGGGTTTACAATCAACCCTACTATATCACAAAAATGGAACAGGTTAACGGAGAGGTGCTTTATACCAAAAATACGTCCAGTACCATCACCAGGAAAGTTATGACAGATACCACCGCAACCAATATGATAAGTATCCTTGAAGGTGTTGTCGACTACGGAACGGGAACGGCTGCAGCTCAGATTTATCCAACCGCCGGGAAAACCGGGACAACGCATGACAATAAAGACTTATGGTTTACTGGGATCACCGGAAATTTAACGACTACTGTTTGGATTGGTAGTCCCGAAAACTATGTTCTGTCAGGTGGTAGTTATATTGCCGCAGGGATCTATGGAAATTATATGAGTGCCGTCATCGATCAGGACTTACTGACCACCACGGAAATGGAACGGACTTCTAACGAGGGAAAAGGTTCGGGAGCATCTTCCGTCGACTCAGGATACAGTACGACTGATAAAGATGACGAAACAACCACAGAGACACCAACGACAAAACCAACAACCCCAACTGAACCAACCAAACCAACCACACCGACGACCCCAACTGAGCCAACAATCCCAACTGAACCAACTGAACCAACTGAACCAACTGAACCAACTGAACCAACTGAACCAACCGAGCCGACTGAGCCAACCGATCCAACCGAACCAACCGAGCCGACCGAGCCGACGACCCCAACTGAGCCAACCACACCAACTACCTAATGGAGGATGATGATGATCGTACAAAATAAATTGAAACGACAGGAACTAAAACAGAATATGTGGGGTGGTATGGGTAATGTCGAAATTACCCATATCACTGACAATAAGATCCTTGGTAAAAATTGTCGGCTCTTTGCTCAGATCACAGTGAAACCGGGAGATTCAATCGGGGAACATCAGCATTTGGGTGAACGAGAAATATTTTATTTTTTACAGGGAAAAGGGATTGTTATCGATGATGGCAAGCAATCTGAAATCGGTCCCGGGGACGTGATGGTTACCCCGGATCAAAGCAGCCATAGCGTCGTTAACACTGGTGATGAGGATTTGGTGTTTATGGCATTGATTCTCAATGAAAACGCGTGACAAAAAAGAAAATTGAACAAATTTTAGCCACACTGGAAAGCCTCTACGGCCAGGAACAGTGTGGCTTAGATTTTAATACTTCCTTTGAATTGCTGATTGCCACCATCCTTTCGGCACAATGCACCGATGTCCGGGTGAATATTGTTACCAGCGAGCTGTTTAAAAACTATAATACCCCGGAAGCTATTTTATTATTGGGAGAAGAAGGTCTGCTGACTAAAATTAAAACCTGCGGTCTGGCTAAAACGAAGGCCAGAAATATTATTTTGACCTGCCACCGGTTGTTGACAGAGTATAACGGAGCTGTTCCAAAGCAGATGGATGAATTGATCACACTCCCGGGGGTGGGACGAAAAACAGCCAATGTGGTCATGAGCAACGCCTTTAATATCCCGGCAATTGCGGTAGATACCCATGTTTTTCGGGTTTCCCGACGAATTGGCCTGGCTGAGGGAAAAACTGTTCTGGAAGTAGAAAAAGAATTAATGAAAAATATCCCGAAAGATAAATGGTCTCAAGCCCATCATTGGCTCATCTGGCATGGACGAAAATGCTGTACGGCCAGAAATCCCAATTGTAGTGGGTGTATACTGCACAGCCTCTGCGTTTTTGGTCGCCAAAATTTCAAAGAAGCATAGGTTCAAAGCAATTATTTCTTGTGTTTTTCTTAAGAATGGTTTATGATAATCACTATAAATAATCATTGAAAAGAAAAAGGAGGAAAAGAAATGAAGAAAAGAGTTATTAGTATTTTACTTGTAGTGATGTTCACCGCTTCTATTTTTGCATTTGCCGGATGCTCAACATCGGGCGGAAGTGCGGATGCAGATGTTGTTAAGCTTGGCTTTATTGGACCAATGACTGGCGATGCTGCTATTTATGGAAGCTCGGCAGAAGAAGGTGCCCAATTAGCGGTCACAGAAATTAATGCTGCCGGTGGTATTGACGGAAAAGACATCGAATTGGTTGCCTACGATTCAAAAGCAGATCAAACCGAAGCAATCAATGCTTATAATCGCTTAAGAGACCAGGATGGTGTTGTTGCAGTGATTGGCGGAACCTTAAGTGGTGAGACCTTGGCAATGAAAGACATCATGGTTTCTGATAATATGCCAGTATTGTCGCCAACCGCAACCGCAGTTGAAGTAACCCAAGATGCTCCTAATGTGTTCAGAGCTTGCTTTCTGGACGATTATCAAGGACAAGCGGCTGCTAACTTTTCAGCGACTACTTTAGGTGCTAAAACGGCTGCTTTATTAATTGGAACTGGTAATCCATACTCGGAAGGCGTATCTGAAGCATTTAAGACAGCATTTACTGCCAAAGGCGGTACAATTGCCGGCAGCGAATCTTACGGTACTGCTGACAAAGATTTCAGTGCGCAATTAACAAAAATTAAAGAAATGAATCCTGATGTCGTATTTGTTCCAGATTATGTTCAGACAGTTGGCCCAATTCTTCAAAAAGCTAAAGAAATGGGCATTACCGCAAAATTTGTCGGTGCTGATGGCTGGGATGGCGTTCAGGAAGAATATGCTGATGCCGCTCAGGGAAATTACTTCACCAATCATTATGCTGCCGATTCACCATCTGAAACAGTTCAGAACTTTATTACTGCTTACAAAGCAGAGTATAATAAAGTGCCAAACTCTTTTGCAGCTTTAGGTTATGATGCCGTATATGCCATGGTCGAAGCGATTACGGCTGCTGGATCAACAGAGTCAGCAGACATCATCACCGCATTAAATGCGACTGATCACTTAGGTGTTACCGGAACCTTAAAGTTTGATGAAGAAGGAAATCCGAAAGACAAAGAAGTAACGATTATCAAAATCGATGGCGGTCAATTAAAATATGATTCTACAGTTGTTAATAAATAGAATTTAGTAAATTACAATATTTCAAAAAGTTCAAGGGATATAGGAGAGGGTAATCTCTTCTATATCCATTTTATGTTATTCTATAAAAGGAGGATACATCGTGAATTTATTTCTGCAACAGCTGATCAACGGGCTTAACGTAGGGAGTATCTATGCGCTCATCGCAATCGGTTATACCATGGTATATGGCATTATTAAACTTATCAACTTTGCCCATGGTGAAATCATGATGTTCGGCGCATATTTTGCATTCATTGCTGCCACCAGCTTTCATCTGCCGGTTTGGGCGGTACTTTTATCGTCAATGGTTATTATGGCCATTATTGGTGTGGCCATCGAATTTGTTGCCTATCGACCACTGAGAAATGCACCCCGGTTATCGGCTCTGATTACCGCCATTGGGGTGAGTTTGTTTTTACAGAATCTGGCACTGATTATTTTCAAGCCGGATCCGAAGGTGATGCCAAAAATATTTCCAGAAACCATTTATAAAATTGGTAAAATCA
>JAQUWM010000105.1 GCA_028692885.1 Acetobacterium sp.
TACCAAAGCGCCTGGAAATGACTGGTTAACCGGAGTAACGCTTCCAGCGGATTCTAATTATACCGGAGATGTTAAATTGGCAGGGGGGCAGATGGTAGAGGTAGATGAAACCGCCGGTGGTTATGTTAAAGGACTTTTGGCTCTTGATCCGACTGCAGATCTTGTAGGAACAAGCATAACCCTGACTAAAATCGGAGATATTTATTCCATTGCCAATCTTAATGATAAGGCAGGAACTCCTATTACAGACTTTGGAACGCCAATTGTGTCTTCATCTAGGATGCTGACCTTTTCCAAGGTGCCCGGTCTTAAGATCGATACGACAAAAATTGTCGGAGACACATCAGTGGGCGCTGATATTGGAGATATTAAGCTGTATGATGATAATCCCGCCGCTGTTGCAACGGTAACAAATGAGGGTGGCGTTGTTGAATACCTCAGAACACCGATAGGGGTGACCCTGGATGGTACAGAGACGACCATCCCATTAGTAAGTACAACAACCGATGGTACCCTCTCACTGGAGGTGGATGGTGGAAATTTTCCAGCCATCGTTACCGCTGGCTTACCAAACACCACCATTGGAAAAATCGAAACCGGTAGCGACAAACCCGTTACTCTCGGCTACCTTGCCCTTGCCAAGTTCGCCAACAATGACGGCCTGCTCCAGGATGGTAACGGCTACTTTATGGAATCGGCCAACTCCGGCGAAGCGATTGCCTCAAAAGCCGGTACCAACGGCACCGGCGGGACGGAATCGGCCAACCTGGAAATGTCCAACGTTGATCTGTCGCAGGAATTTACCGATATGATTGTTGCTCAGCGTGGTTTTCAGGCAAATTCCCGAATCATCACCGTTTCAGATTCGATTCTGGAAGAATTGATTAATTTAAAACGATAGTCTATCATAAACAAGAATAACTCACCCGAAGGGCAAAACCCCTTCGGGTAGAACTTTTTATCCTGGCCAGTTACCAAATGGGTGGTTCGCCCATTTGGTAACTGGCTATTAACTGAAAAAAGTTGAAAATTGGTTCTGTTTAGTTTATACTAAAAGAATAATAACTATATTTTAAGGTGGAAATATGATAGAATTAACACGATTGAACAAACAAAAGAATGAAAAATTTCTGCTGAATTGTGAGATAATTGAAATTATTGAAGAAAAACCGGACACAACGATTCGCTTGATGAATGGCAAACACTATGTGGTTACCGAAAGTTCAGCTCAAGTTCTTGCAAAGATCATTGCATACAAACGAAATATTTTTAGTCGTTAATACTAAATTCTGACAGGAAGTATACATTTATGGAAATTTCAACAATCATCGCTTATGTCCTAGTCGTCTTTACTATGTTTTTTGGGATGACATTCAGTTCTGCAAATGGTTTTAATATTGGTGCAGTAATGAATTTCTTTGATATTCAAAGTATATTCATTACTGTCGGCGGAACATTTTTCGTTCTTATAGCATCATTTCCGATTAAATCCTTTACGCATATTCCGAAACATTTAAAGATGATATTTTTTAAAAGCAAACAAAATCCTTTGGAATATGTCGAAATTCTGACAGAGCTTTCCAAGGAGGCGAGACGTAAGGGGTTGTTGGCGCTGGAAGCAAAGGCAGCCGACATTCAGGATGAGTTTTTGAAAGAAAGTGTGCTACGGATTGTCGATGCCATTGAACCGGATAAACTAAGGTCCTGGTTTGATCAGAAAATTGACTATATCTCAGAGCGAAATGATCTTGAACGAAAAATATATGATATGGGAGCTGCGCTGGGCCCAGCCTTCGGGATGATCGGAACTTTGATTGGTTTGGTAAATATGCTGAAAAACATGAGTTTCGAAGGCGGTGCCAGCACTCTGGGGGCAGATATGTCGGTAGCATTAATTACCACATTCTATGGATCCGTTCTGGCTAACTGCGTATTTATGCCAATTTCCGGTAAGTTGGAAATTGCTCAAGGCAGAGATCTGCTGATTAAAGAGTTGATCATTGAAGGTGTTGTGGCAATTAAAGAAGGCGAAAATCCCAAATATATCCGGGATAAACTGATGAACTTTTTAACTGAGGATGAAATTAAAAAAGCGAATGGCGAAGAACCCTCAAAAGGCGGAAAAGCAAAAGGTAAAAAAGGAAAAGCTGTTGAAAGTTAAAAATAGGGGTATATATTATGGGCAAGCGTAATAAGAACAAAAAAGAAATTAATAAAGATGCCTGGCTGAATACCTATGCCGATATGATTACCCTGATCTTAATCTTTTTTATCCTGCTTTTCTCAATGTCGACAATCGATGCCGAAAAATATAAAAAACTGGTTGAAATATTTAATCCTGCGGCAGTTTTTGAAACAACCGGAACAGCCACCGAGTCAGATGGTGCCACGTCTCCCGATGAAGATATCACCGTCGAGGAGATTGTTGATCTGGAAGACCTGTACCAGTATTTGAGCCAATATACCAAAGAAAATGGTCTCGATGATGCGGTCAGTATCGAAAAGCATGAAAAAGCGGTTTCAATCAAGTTTATGTCATCGATCTTTTTTGAACCGGATAGTTCCCGGATTAAAGCTGGCGGACAGCAGATTTTAGCGGATATTGGTTTGGCCTTTAAGGCGGTGGAACCAACGGTTAAGTCGATTCGAATCGACGGCCATACTGCCCAGGCGGATTCACCGGTGGACGACCGCGATTTGTCGAGCAGTCGAGCCAATGAAGTGTTGCGATTTTTTCAAAATGGTTATATCAGTGACCCCTCAAAATTGTTGTCAGTAGGATTTGGTCAGTATCGACCGATCGCACCAAATGATACCGAAGAAAACCGAGCCCAAAATCGCCGGGTCGAAATTATTATTTCCGAAACCGATGATTTCTTCACTAGTATTGAGACCGGAAGTGATACAGAAACAATTACACCATAGTATATTAGCAGTAAAAGACAATAACGAGGAGAACGAATATGGCAGAAATTCTTTCGCAAAGTCAAATTGATAGCCTTTTAAGCAGTTTAATCAGCGGCAAAGACGAGCCGGAAGCACCGAGTACCAGTTCCGGCAAAAAGGTTAAAGAATATGATTTTAGAAGGCCCAAGCTTTTTACCAGAGAGCAGCTTAAGCATCTTTTCAGTATCTATGAAAATTATGCCAGGCTGGTGTCTTCTCATATAACCGGCATTTTGCAAACCTATAGTTTGGTAGAAATTATTGAAGTGGAAGAACAGCAATACTATGAATTTAATAATGCCCTACCCGATTCGGTCCTGATGGGTCTGATCGATTTTGATATCAAGGATAGTGAAGATGAAGAAGATCTCGTCATCATGGATATCTCAAAAGAAGTGGGCTTTTGCAGTTTTGACCGACTGCTAGGCGGTTCAGGAAAACCGCTTAAAGAAGATCGCGAATTTACGGAAATCGAAATCGGCGTAATGGAATATTTTTACCGGGGGATGATTAACCTGATGAAAAATGTCTGGTTCGATTACCTTGAGATTGCGCCACGATTGATGAAAATTGAAACCAATTCGCGAATTCTCCAGGGGGTTGGGGCTGATGAGAATGTCGTCATCATTGTCATGAGCATCAAGGTCAATGAAACCCAGGGCAAGATAAATATTTGTATCCCAGCAACGACTCTGGACATGCTCTTTAAAAAGAAGATGTCGCAGACCAAGAAAAATATAAAAAGAGGCGATCAACAGGCTGAGGAAAAAAGACGGCTGAATATTATCAATGAAATTAGAAAAACCGAATTGGAAATTGTCGGCGTTTTAGGTGATACCGAAGTAATCTCTCAGGATATTTATGAACTGGAAGTAGGTGACATCATCAAGCTGAACAAACCGGCAAACTCCCTGGTTGATATTGTTGTTAATAATGAGGTTTGGTTTAGAGGCGAAATGGGCGATTATAAGAAAAAAAGAGCAATTCAGATAAAAGAGCTTAATGAGAGAGGAAGTGAACTATTCATATGACAGAAGCAGTAGCGAATCCAGACGCATTATCCAGTATGGAAGTTGATGTTATCGGTGAAGTGATGAACATCAGTATGGGCACAGCTGCCACCGCGATGTCGACCATCTTAAATACTAAAGTAAATATTACCACCCCCAGAATTGAAACAATTGGCGTTGAAGAGTTTGAGTTTGCTTACCTTGAACCAGTGGTTGGGGTTTTAATCAATTATGTTGAAGGTATTGAAGGTGCCAATGTATTGCTGCTCCAAGAGTCAGATATGAAGAAGATTTTGTCTCAGCTGTTTGACATGGACACCAGCGATGATATTGAGTTTGATGAAATCAGCAAAAGTGCCATCGGAGAGATCATGAATCAGATGATGGGCGCAGCAGCAGGGGCACTGGCTTCATTTTTGGGAAAAGTTGTCAATATTTCGCCACCAATCCTTCTGGATACGACCAATAAGTCCAGTATTCGGGAGTTGTTCTCACTAAAAGGCGAAAATCTGGTTAGTATTAAGTTTAACCTGAGTATTGAGAATCTGGTTGAAAGTGAGTTTATCAGTGCCATGGAACCAAGTCTGGCCCGGGAGATTGTTTCGATGTCGATGGGAGCCAGTGGTATGGGTGACGAAGAGGAAGAGGTCGCACCACCACCACCACCTCCACCACCACCACCGGTTCAGCAGGCGCCACCGCCACCACCAGTTCAGCAGGCACCACCGGTTCAGCAGGAAACAGCATATCAGCCGCCACCACCCCAGGGCGAACCAGCCCGGGTAGTCAGAAATGACCCACCGCCGGCCGCCTATGCACCGCCTCAACAACCAGTACAGGTTAATGCCTATGAATATCGGCAATTGGGTGAAGAACAACGGATTAATATACCTGGCGATAATTTGGATCTGCTGATGTCAGTACCGATCCAGATTACGGTGGAATTGGGTAAAACCAGGAAAAAAATAAAAGACATTGCTGAATTGACGCTGGGAAACATTGTTGAACTTGATCGGCAGGCTGGCGATCAAGTTGATGTCATTGCTAATGGACGATTAATCGCCCGCGGCGATGTGGTCGTTGTGGATGACAATTATAGTGTTAAAATAACCGAAATTATCAAAGTCAGAGACAATTCTGAACAAAAAAAATAGCAGAAATTAATATAGATTAGACAAATAATTTTAAAAAGAATGGATAAAAGGAGAATAAAATGAGTAAGATTTTAATTGTAGACGATGCGGCCTTTATGCGTATGATGATCAAAGATAGTTTAAAAAAAGGGGGATTCACAGATTTCATTGAAGCCGAAAATGGCGAAATTGCGCTGGCCGAGTATAAAGAAAATCGACCGGATCTGGTCCTTCTCGATATTACCATGCCGGTGATGGATGGCATTCAGGCTTTGCAGGCAATAAAAGGGTTTGAACCCCAGTCTAAGGTCATCATGTGTTCGGCGATGGGTCAGGAAGGCATGGTTGTCGAAGCGATCAAAAATGGTGCCCTTGATTTTATTGTTAAACCATTTAAAGCGGACCGCCTGATCCAAACCGTCAAAAGTGCCCTTGGCGAGTAACAAAGAGCAGGTTCGAATTGATAGCGAGTGATGTGTTTTCAATAATTCTGGCGCTATTGGGAACCGTTGGTGTGATTGTTTTAACTTATTATGGCAGCCGATGGTATGTTGAGCGGTTTATTAAAAGGCCGGGATCATTGTCAGGCGAGCAGCATATGAAGGTGGTTGAAAGACTGATTGTCGGGAAAAGTGGTTCGATTATCATCGTTGACATTCAGGGCGTTCAATACCTGGTTGGCGTGACTGAGCATCACATCCAAATTTTATCACAATTGGATGAACCAATTTCCTTTCAAAAAAAGCCGGAAATATCAAAAGAAAGCTTTTTGAGTATGGTCAAATCATTTTCTCAAAAGGAAAAACAGGATGAATGAAATAAATAAGACGCTTAAAAGTTCATCAGTGATCGTAAAGAAAGCACTGATCATCATGCTGATTCTTGCCATTTTGTTTTTTTTGACGGCAGCAAAGGCTCATGGTGCCGAACTTTCATTGGAAGGTCTGCTGGCGGGAGAAAGTTCAGATACGGTAAAAATCATTGTCTTAATGACGCTGATTGCGATTGTACCGACATTGCTGCTGATGATGACATGCTTTGGCAGAATCATTATTGTCTTGTCATTTTTGAGAAATGCTTTGGGTACTCAGCAAACGCCGCCCAATCAGATCCTGGTCGGATTGGCATTGGCGATCACATTTTTCGTGATGTCGCCAGTTTTAACCGAAATCAATACCGTGGCGCTGCAACCTTATAGTGCAGGGACAATCAACTCCGAACAATTTCTGGATCAGGCAGTGGCACCGATTAAAGAATGGATGCTGAAGCAAACCACTGCTACCGATGTGGATCTGTTTAAAAGCTTATCAGTTCAGGCTGGTCAGCAGGACATAGAAAATCTGGCACCTCAAGATTTACCGCTGACGATTGTCATTCCGGCCTTTATCATCAGCGAATTAAAGCGGGCTTTCCTGATTGGATTTTTAATCTTTATTCCCTTTTTACTGATTGATATGATTGTGTCAAGTGTGCTGATGTCGATGGGGATGATGATGCTCCCGCCGGTCATGATTTCGCTACCATTTAAGATCATGTTGTTTGTCGTGGTCGATGGATGGGGTCTATTGGTAAAAACCTTGATCATGACCTATAATTAAGTAGAAGGGAACAGCGTATGGGTATAGGCGATTTAATCGGAGTTTTTAGAGATGCGATATTTACCGGGATGAAGGTCGCCGGGCCGATCCTGTTAATCAGTATGTTGGTGGGGCTGGTTATTTCAATTATTCAGGCCGCCACCTCAATCAATGAACAAACGATGACCTTTGTGCCCAAACTGATCATCACCGGCTTAATGATGGTTGTTCTGGGCGGATGGATGCTGCAACAGATGATGGATCTGTTCTTTCGAATATTTGAACTAATTGCCACACAGATCTAAAGAAAAAGCAGGGGTGATAAACATGACGTTTGACATGAATCAGTATCTGATTTTTCTTCTCGCCAGTTGTCGGACAGCAGGAGTTATTTTTTTTAATCCTATCTTTGGCAGACAAGGGGTCCCCAATATCATGAAGGTGGGGTTGTCC
>JAQUWM010000106.1 GCA_028692885.1 Acetobacterium sp.
CAGCATCACAATATTTTTTCCAAAATGCATTTTGTTCTTCCTGAGTGCTACAATTCTCTTCTATGTAGTTTTTCCACGCATCATATAAACTCATTCAATTTCTCCTCATAGTAATCGAGTTTTATTATATCCCAAAACTACCAGGAGTTAAACCATTTTCTGACAAACCTCATAAATTACTTCACCAGTTCAATGGTAATCGGATTCACAAATGGCGGCTCGCTCATGCCGACCTGGTTTTTGATGGTCAGTTTAATTGTCTGACCCTTCTCCGGCACAAAATCAAGGCTATCAAAACCCTGCATATTAACCCGCGCCTGATTAAAATTCTCATCATCCAACACCGTTACCAGCAGTTCTGTGTCGTTGACTTCGTCGATGGTTGCGGTAAAGTTGATGCTATCCGCCATTTCCTCCGTTGTCGCCTTGGAACTGCTGTTACAGCCAACAAACAACCCCATTACCAAGATAACTACAACTGCTAAACCAATTCTTTTTTTCATTTTCGCCTCCTTATAAATCTTTTTTTCTTAACACCTCTAGAATAATTTCTAGATGAACAGTGCCAGACTGGTTTTACTTAACGCTGATTTAATTTTTAAGTTAAAGCTCTTGTTGATTATAATCGCATTACAGTTTACAATGATTGTATGATAAAAACATACTGAAAGGAATATTAAATTGAAAAACAATACACCCGACCAGGCCAAAATAAAAAACAGCAAAAATCGACCAACTGAGGAATTGATCACGGCCTTAATAAAATATTTGAGTTTAGCTTTAGTTGGTGCGGTTATCTTAAATGTGATCTTGAATCTTTTTCTGCTACCTATTTTGGACGACCACCCCTTTTTTAACATTCTGTTTACAATTATACCCAATTTATTGGTTTTTATTATTATGTCCACTTTAATTCGCAAAAAATTAAGCTATCTTAAAACGCTGCAAAAAGAGTCTGAACAAGTCGCCGCAGAGAACTTTGAATCTTATATTCCGCTTCAGGGAAATAACGAACTCACGGCTATTGCCAATAACATCAATCTGATTCATGATTTATACGAGGCTAAAAACAAGGCTGAAGCCCTTGCCAAGATGGAAAATCATCATATTATTACTTCTGTTTCCAACGAAATCCACGCCCCCTTATCGGCTATCATCGGCTATCTTGAACGGATTCAAAACCCCGACGAATGCGATTTTTCTAAAAAAGAAGCTTATTTGAAGATCGCCCTGAAAAAAGCTTATCAGGTCATCAGCTTTATTGACAATCTTTTTGAGCACGCCTTTACCGATAACGGCAAGGGCTACTATCAGTTTAAAGTCTATAACGGAAAACCCCTGATTCATCAACTACTGAACGCTTCCACCCAAGCTTTGAAAGAAGCTGGATACGATGTTGTGGTGGAGAACTGCATTGAACGGGATTTCTCCCTGTGGGTTGATCTGGAACAACTGCAACGGATTTTTGACTATCTGACTGCCAATATTATTAAGTATGCCGACCCCGACAAACCCGTCGATTTTGGTCTGATCCTCAATAAAAACGAACTCTGTATTATTCTGCGTAATAAAACGATTAATAACCCCGATACAGCTGGCAAAAAGGTCATCGATGCTGAGGGTTCCAGCCTCGACTCCTGCCGAAAAATCATCACCCGTCATCAGGGTCGCATCGACTATTATCAACTGAATCAGCTGTTCAAGGTTGAATTGATTCTGCCCATTCATCAGTAGTTATTCTAGCGATTTAAGGCTCCAATCCAGAGCCTTTTTTATTGTCAAAAATTCTTAAGAATTTGAGTAACCCGATCTTCATAATTAACGCCTATACTTAAACTATTCCAATAAACAAACGAATGTTGGTGATTGCGAAACTGCTGCAAGCTTCGTCCCGGTTTGCGCTAAATAATAAGTAAAATTAAATAAAGTGCTTGACAATCACCGCAACTCGCATTATTGTATTAATTACTTAATACAATAATACGAGTTGCGACATCAAGTAACAAGTTTTTTAAATCCAAAAACAAAGAGAGTAAAGAGGAGAAGTTATGAAGAAAAAAGGAATTATTTTATGTGTTGTGATTGGGGTAGCCCTATTGGTTGGCGGGGGTGCCTATGTTTATGCCAATTCCCAGCCTACTCCGGCGGTCGCAGTTAAAACCGCTCCACTTTCAAAGTCAACCCTGCAAAACACAATTTCGGCCACCGGTGTGATTGAAAGCTACAACAAGGTCAAGATCAGCGATACCAGCAATGATAAAATTGAAAAAATTTATGTTTCGGTTGGTCAATGGGTAGCCAAAGACGATTGGTTATGTCAACTCTACAATAAAGCCGATGACAGCTACAGCTATGTCAAGGCCACCACCAACGGAACCATCACCGCGATGAATGCCGTCAAAGGAAACCCCGCCAATGGCGAGCTTTTTACCATTGAGGACACCAACGATCTTAAAGTCCGGGGCAAGGTTAAAGAAGCTGATCTGAATCATATCCATGAAAATATGCCCGTGCTGGTAAAATCCGATGCTACCGGTGATAAGGTATTCCCGGGGAACCTGACTAAAATCGCCCCGACAGCCATCAAAAGCGAAGCTACCACGGCGAGCGCCGCTGCCACCAAGGCCGAATTTGAGGTTGAAATTGATCTCCCCACCGATACCACCGGGTTAAAAATCGGAATGACCACCCGCCTGAGTATTGTCAGTGAAGAACGGGCCGATGTTTTCTGTGTTCCCTTCGAGGCTCTGGTGATGGATGATTCCGGTCAATCCTGCATTTATGTGGCCAAAGAAAATCCCGTCGAACAGGGCTCTTTCACGGTCGAATCGATTCCGGTAACTACGGGTCTGGAAACCGATTCGCTGATTGAAATCGCCGGTGATCAGCTCAGTGAGGGGCTGGTAATTATTTCTCAACCGCAAACTGTTCAACCGGGAATGGTCGTTTCTGTGGAAGCCGGGGCATAAATGATGAGAAATAAAATTATCGAAATGCGGGGGATCGTCAAATCCTATTATTTGGGAACCCCCAACGAACTGGAAATTCTCCATGGTATCGATCTGGACGTTTACGAAGGCGAATTCTTATCGATTATCGGCGCATCTGGTTCCGGTAAATCCACCCTGATGAATATTCTTGGGGCCCTGGACCGCCCAACTAAAGGACACTATTATCTGGATCATCTGCCGATGGAAAACGTCCGGGACGATGGCTTATCGCAAATCCGCAACAAAAAAATTGGCTTTGTCTTTCAAACCTTTAACCTGATTCCCCGTTCCACGGCCTTAAAAAACGTCGCTCTGCCGATGCTATACGGCGGGGTACCCCGCAGCGAACGGTCGCGACGGGCCGCTGAATTGCTCCAATTAGTCGAGATGAGCGGTCGTTCCCATCACCGCCCCAATGAATTATCCGGCGGACAAAAACAGCGGGTAGCCATTGCCCGCGCGATGGCCAACAATCCCGCCATCATTCTGGCTGATGAACCCACCGGTGCCCTGGACACCCATACCGGCCGCCTGGTGATGGATATCTTTCACCGGCTCCATCAGGAACAGGGCAAAACCATTATTCTGATTACCCATAATGCCGAACTGGCCGAAGAAACCGAACGAACCATCCGGCTTCGGGATGGTTCGATTGTCGACAACCGCATGAACGGTCATTATCAATTGGAGGCCTGCAATGAATCTGTTTGAAAATGTCCGGCTGGCCCTGGAGGGCTTGCGGGCCAATAAAATGCGGGCCCTGTTAACGATGCTGGGAATCATCATCGGGATTGCTTCGGTGATGGCCATCTCTACCCTCGGTTCCGCCATGACCGGCTCAGTTACCAAAACTATGGATAAAATCGGTGGCAAAAACATTATGGTTTCGCTGTCGCCTAAAAATTATGATACCCAGTCGACCCTTCAGGAAGAAGATCTGATTACCCAGGATGAACTTGATGCGTTTAGAAGCACCTATACTGATCAGATCAAGGCCATCAGCTTTTCCACCGGGATGGGCTCAGGCCAGCTGAACAGCGGCTTCATTCATAAAGATGTCAGCATCACCGGCGCCAGCCCCGATTATGGTCTGGTCAACAATATCAACCTGGTTCAGGGCCGCTTTATCAGTGACCGCGATATGGATGGAACCCGAAATGTCATCATCATCGATACCACCCTGAGAAACAATCTGGTCGGTGTTGACGGTGATGTGATCGGTAAAGAAATCCAGGTCGATACCAAATCTACCAATGAGACTTACACCGTTATCGGCGTCTACGAAAAACTGGTGATCGATAACCCCTTATTCTATATGGGTGATGATACCCGAATCGAGTGCTTTATTCCCATCACCACTGCCAAATCCCTGAATCCGGATACGACCAATCTGAATGGCTATGAGAACTTTACCATCATGGCCACTTCCAATACCGACTCAGCTGCCTTCGCGCTAACCACCAAGGAGTATTTTGTTAAGGGGTTAGGGGCATTATCGGACTTCACCATTCAGGCTGAAAGTCTGGAAGCGATGGCCAGTGAGGCCACCGGTATGCTCGCTACCTTATCCCTGGGAATCTCGGTTATTGCCGGAATTTCGTTGCTAGTCGGCGGGATTGGCGTGATGAACATTATGCTGGTGTCGGTCACCGAACGAACCAAGGAAATCGGCATCCGCAAAGCGTTAGGGGCTCGTAATTCGGCGATCCGCAGTCAGTTTATCATTGAGGCCATCATTATCTGCCTGATCGGCGGAATCATTGGTGTCGGTCTAGGCTCGGCCCTGGGAATAATGGGCAGTACGCTGATGAAATTTCCCACCAGTCCGCCATTTTTACCAATGATCATTGCTCTTTGCTTCTCGATGGCGATCGGTGTCTTCTTTGGCTTTTATCCCGCCAATAAAGCTGCCAAGCTGGATCCGATTGATGCGCTGCGGTATGAGTAGGCGCACTCCTTCACTGGCATTAAATATTTTTCAAAATTATGTCTGAAAATTTAAAAGCTTCATCCAAAGCTCGGTTTAGAGTGATGGATGAAGCTTTTATCAGTTAAGGAGCGCGGCTGCTGAAGCAATAGCGTCTGCCATCTATTGTGGTCTCCATTCGATGGCATCCTGTAAACCGGCTTGAGCGGCTTTGTTTATCCAGCGTCGGCCTTCTACCCGATTCGGTTGTGTGCCGATACCACCAAACAACAGTCGGCCGACACCAAACATCCCGCACTTGTCACCCAATTCTGCCGACTTCTGATACCAGGTAAACGCCTGTTTTTCATCCTTTTCCACGCCATACCCGTTTTCATAGGCGTCACCAATATTGTGCATAGCGGTGGCATGGCCTTGAGCTGCGGCTTGGGTAAACAGCTTAAATGCCGTTTTGTAATTTTGCTTGACACCGCGCCCGTGGTGGTAGTAAAATCCCAGTTTAAGCTGGGCGTCACGGTGGCCCTGCCGGGCTGCTTTTTCAAACCAGCGGGCCGCCTTTTTAAGATCAGGCGGTGTGAGATCATAGCCATAAATATAACCCAGCATATACTGGCTGTGGCACGAACCTTTTTGAGCCGCCGCGTGATAGCACTGCAGCGCTTTTTGCCTGTTTCGTTGAGTACCATAGCCCCAGTAATGGCAGTAAGCCGCCCATTCCCAGCCTAAGCTGTTATCCGCCTGCGCTGCCTGGCTAAAATACTGAAAAGCCTTTTGCTGATCCGGTGGTATCGTACCTACGCCGTGTAAATGCATGGTTCCCAGTCGTACGAGCGCATCTGTCTGCCCAAATTTTGCCGATTTTTCAAAATAGCTGACCGCTTTCTCATAATTAAATAATGTTTCATCATAACCGTAAATCATGCCCATCATGTAATAACTGTTATAAAGACCCCGCTCGGCCGCTTTTTCATACCAACCCAGGGCTTCTGGCCTGTTTTGCGGCGCCCCTTTGCCCTCATACAAACAGTAACCCACCAATTCCCAACCACTGGGGACATCTTTCTCGGCGGCCTGGCGATAGTACCGAAAAGCCTTTTCCTGATCCGGCGCCATGTCACCCGCACCATCAAAGTACAAATTCCCGAGTTCAACCAGCGCCGCATCATCCCCCGCAGCAGCTGCCAGCTCCAGGCTTTTTACGGCAAAGTCTATCTCCGGTTTTTCAGACTTGGACAATGCGATGCCCAAATCAGTCATAAATTTTGCATCGACCATTTTGGCAGCCAACGATAAATAATGAAGCGCTTTAGCAGCATCTTTGGGCATGCTTTCTCCCTTGATCAGGCATTCAGCCAGTGCGATCTGGGCGCTACCAATGCCCTTGTCGGCAAGCGCTGTGAGAATTGACCGGCCTTTTTCACTGTCCTCCGGAGTGCCATGACCTTCTAGATATCTTAGTGCGACACGGATAAGTGGATCGTATTCGCCATACTCGACCGCCTTTTTCGCCCAGACTTCGTTGCGATCAATACCATATTCACTTCTCTGTGCGAGCTCAAAAACAGCAGCCCGAAATCCTTTTTTGGCTGCCTTTTCGATCCAGCTGATGGCTTTCTCATGATCGATCGCCACACCAAGACCGGATCTGTGTAGCCATCCCAGCAGATACTCGGCATATCCTTCCTGCACCGCCATCCAGCGCTCGTCTTCATCCAAGCATTCCGCTGCATCAGGAAAGTACGCAGACAGTGACCCCTCATTTCCATCAGCGTCTTTATTTTGCACCGCCAATGTAAGTAAACGGTAGGCCTCGGCATAATCTGCGGCGACATCGTCCTTATCAAGATACAAGCAAGCGGCGGCAGTTTGGGCGGGTGCGTAGCCATGGTCCGCCGCACGAAGGTACCATAAAAGCGCCTTTTCTTTGTCCCTATCAACACCAAGGGCATGCTCATAGAGAGCCCCCAGCAGATATTCCGCCTGCGGGTTGGCGCTCCTGACGGCAACTTCAAGCTCCTGTCGCGCATCATCGTAATGGTGTATTAAAAGATCGTCTTTTGCAAGCTCAAGATAGGCTTCACTTTCAATGGTGAGTTCGATTTCGCCTGAGGGCAGGTGATTCCAATTTCTCAATAGATT
>JAQUWM010000023.1 GCA_028692885.1 Acetobacterium sp.
CAACCTGGTTCATTGATCGTAACCACAGAAGTGACTGGGCGTCATCAATGCAGCCGTAGCGATGGCGGAGCCAGCGCGCAGGATCGAGGCAGTGGAAGTGGCCACGATCGCCTGGGGAGCCTCCGGCATGACGCCGGCAGCGGGGTCGGTCACCGTAGTTAAGGGCGTCGAGGCGAGTTGGCGGGGCGCCGCCAGCGGAGGCCGGACGCCCGGAGTCCAAGGAAGACCAAACGTCATAGCAAGCCGACCGTTATGCCTATCAAGGCAAAACTTGACATCAGTGTGGGATAATACAGAGTTAATTATCGAATGAATTTAATAATGAGAAATCATCAATATCACCTTTAGGTATTGGATAATCTGTTTTAAACATTGAATCCGTGAATCCTGAACTAATCGTAGTCTTTATTATTTGCCCATTCACAAGATTGATGTTAAATACATGGTGATTTCCTTGATGGTACCAGCTATCAATCGAACAGGTGCCAGAACAAAGCAACAATTCAGGAATGCCATTATTATCTATATCAAATATAGAGTAATATTGCCAAGCACTATCATCATACGCATATTTTAAAATATTTTTATAAATCGATTTATAATCCTGATCTTTTATATCCCTAAAAACATCTGCTGTACTTCCAGGAGCATCTGACCCAGCAGCAACGATCTGAATTTCGATTCCTTCCAGGCGATATCCATATCCAGCAGTACCAGCTGAATCACCATTTTTCGCCCACCCCACCCTGCCAACGTTCTGAGCATGGACACGATAATACATCGTCCATGATCACACAGATTAAAAGCCACTCAGGTTCGGTATGACATTCATGACATTCTTTATAATTCAGTATCATCCGCTCCGTTTTGCTCCATGTATTCTTCTCGAATCATAGCTAAAGTTTTGCCTGTATCTTTATGTACAGCAAAAACATAAGTCTGAACGCTGGACCATCCATAAACCTTTTTCAACCATGTTTGCATTGATTTTTCTTCTCCGTTGGCCATAACATTGCCGTTGGCCAGAAGTTTCCCTTCATTATCTGTGCCTTTGGCAATGATAATGTCACCCTCTTTAACAACACCCCAATCAAGCATTAAATCAATTTTAGGCAGTGATCGCCGTGTGATTTTTTTATCTCCAGATACTATCGCCATAACCGATTTATCCATTAAGTTCACATAATAATCATAGTTTGTAACAGGGAGAAGCTTTTCTACATAAAAGAATACATCTTCATTTAGCTGATACGGAGTCAGTCTATAGCAACACATATCAACATTATTGCTATTAAGCCATGCAACCGCCGATAATGTCTGCTCATCAAAATCAGACGCAACCAGTATAATCCTTTGCTTTTCATTGAAGTTCTTCTGCGCATCATTGACCTGCAGAAATTCATTCAACTTACGAATAGCAAGTTCAAATGAGGTTAGCTCGCCAAGTTGAAACTCACTTCTGTATTTTTCAATGTATGGAGCGTAAACTTTTTTTACTAAATCATCAGTTTTATCTATTGTAGCATAGCTGGCAGCATATCTTATTGCTTGAAATTCAAAAGCTTCTCTGCGATGTTCAATATCTTTACGATCCCTCTTTATTTCAATAAGGACAATATTTCCGTTATTATCGACCGCAGTCAAGTCGCTCCTTCCATTCTTTTCATTTCTAACCTGTTTGCCGACAATAAGCATCGATTCTTCATCATCACAGATCATCTCAATACTGTTTCTCAGAATTTCTTCTATGTCATTTTCCGTCATATTCAGTTCTAAAAAAGTGACTGGTTCAATCCTGTTGGCTTGTTTTCCTTTTAAAATAAACAAATTTCCCACTCCTTGCTGATATGCTTTTATTACTATTCTAACACATTTTTTATCTTTTCATCAAATAAATCGTTTTACTCATCAAACTGCTTCCAAAGCCATTTCTACCCAAACAGAAAAAAACCACCTCATCACAAGGCGGCCTTTATTGTATCAAAATCTATATTCTTATTTGGTGGAGGCGAGGGGAGTCGAACCCCTGTCCGAAAATCCATTCACAGGAGCTTCTCCGAGTGCAGTCATTGTTTATTTTCTCATTCCCCTCTTTCTCCAATGACATAGAAAAAAAGGAACCAGCCTCTTGATCGTTAATGGTGCGAGACACTACCAAAAACGGTTCCCTGCTTCAATGAACGCCGAAACCCAAAACCACAGGTTGAGATGGGAGGCGTGCAGCATTAATTATGCTGCGAAGTCTTAGTATTAAACTTTAGAGCGTATTACGCTGCTAAAGCTAACCCGTAACTTTTTTCTGTTTTTGCGTTTATATTTATGCGCCACTTTTTACGATGATCAGCAACATCGACTCGCTACTCAAGCTTCAAAACCCCCGTCGAAACCAGTACGCCCCCAAATAATTAACTAGCCACTATGCCGCATACTTTTTTGAATCCGTCGGTCTGAATCTCGCTCGGCAATGGCGTGACGCTTATCATAAAGCTTCTTGCCCTTGGCCAGCGCCAGTTCCATTTTACACCGGCCATCCTTAAAGTAAAGGGTCAGTGGTACCAGAGTGTAGCCTTCCCGTTGCTTCAGCCCGATCAGTTTGCGGATCTGCTGTTTATGCAACAAGAGCTTACGAACGCGCAAAGGATCTTTATTATAAATATTCCCCTGCTCATAAGGATCAATATGCATCTGATAAACAAAAATCTCACCGTTGTAAATGTCGGCAAAACTTTCCTTCAGGCTGACTTTTCCGCCGCGGATCGATTTCACTTCCGTCCCGGATAAAACCAGACCGACCTCATAGGTATCTTCAATGGTAAAATCATGACGTGCTTTTCGGTTTTTGGCCACAATCTTAATATTTTCTCCCATGCGCAACTCCTCTGTTCTTAGCTAGTTTTTTATTATAGCACAGTTTTCTTAATTATTCAATAGGTTCAAAATCGACTTGTTTGGAACTCACGTCGGCCTTGGCCACTTTGATTCGGATTTCCTGACCGAGTCTGAATATTTTCCCCCGATGTTCGCCAATATGCTGATGAAGCTCCGGATCATAGTTATAAAAATCGTCTTTTAAATCCTGGAGCCGCACCAGACCTTCGATGGTATTTTCCAGTTCGACAAAAAAGCCGAAAGAGGTGACGCCACTGATCCGGCCGCAAAATTCTTCACCAATATGGCGGGTCATATATTCGGTCATCTTGAGCTTGGTGATTTCCCGCTCGATGGTTTCAGCCCGACGCTCGGTTTCTGAGGCATGCTTGGCCACCGCCTCGATATTCGCCTCCAGATAATCCAGCGATTTTTTATTGATTTTTCCGGTTAGCGCCTTGGCCAGATAGCGATGGACAAAAAGATCCGGGTAGCGTCTTATCGGCGAGGTAAAGTGGGTATAGAAACTGGCTCCCAGAGCATAGTGACCGAGATTGTGGCCTTCATAAACGGCCTGCTGCATCGTCCGCAGCATCAGCAAGGTGATCACCCGCTCTTCATTCTTGCCAGCGATATCTTTGACCAGCTGCTGGAAGTCCTGGCCAGAAGGCACCTGATCATCGTTTTTCCCCAATTTAAAGCCATAACGATTGATAAAGGTGCGAAACGCCGCCAGTTTATCGGGATGGGGTTCCGGGTGATTTCTAAAAATAAAGGGCGCATCAAGTTTGGAAACATGTTCGGCAATGGTTTCATTGCAGGCCAACATAAATTCTTCGATGATTCGGTGGGAGATCAGCCGTTCGTCAATGATGATGTCCTCAGGAAAACCCTGTTTATCCAATAAAATCTTGGCTTCAGGAAAATCGAAATTGATGGCGCCCCGGTTTAAGCGGCGTTTGACGCGCAGAATTTCATGGAGCTCCTCCATCAAGACCAAATCACTACGAAACGGTTTTAGATCAGCAGCCTTGTCGATCCGGTCTTCCAACAAGGCATCGACTTTTTTATAAGTCATCCGGGCTTTGGAACAGATCACTGATTTGAAAATATCATAATCCACCACCTGACCATTTTCGTCGATTTCCATTTGACAGCTAAAAGTCAGCCGATCCTTGTTCGGCACCAGACTGCAGACGTCATTGGAAAGCTTGAAGGGTAGCATCGGAACGACCCGGTCGACCACATAGACACTGGTGCCGCGGTCCAGAGCGGACACATCAATGTCGCTGCCCTGTTTCACATAATGACTGACATCGGCAATATGAACGCCTAAGACAAAATGACCATTTTTCTTTTTCCGAATCGATACGGCATCATCAAAATCCTTGGCGTCATCGCCGTCAATCGTAAAGATCTGTTCTTCCCGGAGATCCTTCCGATTTTCCATTTCTCGCGGAGAAATCCGGTCATTTAACTGATTGGTTTGCCGTTCCACTTCATGGGAAAAATCCATCGGAATATCATATTCTTTCAAGACTGAGAGAATATCAATACCGGGCTCGTCCTCGTTGCCCAAAATTTCCAGAATTTCCCCTTCTGGATTTTTTCCTACATCTGACCAGGAGACGATTTGAGTGACCACCTTATCGCCGCTAATGGCCTTTTTACCACGCCGATCAGGAATAAAAATATCCTTGCAGAGACGGTCATTATCCGCTACCACGAAGCCAAAGCCCTTGCCCTTTTCATATCGGCCAATGATTTTTTTATGACCCCGGTCAATGATTTCTACCACTTCCCCTTCCGGTCTTTTATCCCCCGGTTTAGACGTTAGCCGAACCCAGACGGTGTCCATATCCAGTGCTCCATGGAGATACTTTTCGGGAATAAAGACATCTTCGGAAAAAATGCTGTAATCGGGAATGACAAATCCGAAACCCCGCTGGTTGCCGCGTAAGACGCCCACAATTTTGGGACAATCGTCGGTTTTCTGATACCCTCCGTTGCAATCTTTTTCCACTCTGGCTTTAATTTCCAGCTCTTTGAGCACATGGCTCAGCATCTGCCGATCCTTCTTTTTGGACAGACCGATAAAGTCCGATAATTGATCAAAGGTCATATTCTGGTATTTTTTGTCATTCATTAAACGTCTGACAATCCGTTTTAATTCTTTAGTTTTCATATTTTCTCCGATCATCTAGTTTTTTACGTAATTGGTCGATTACCATCATGACTTCGATGGGACTCATTTCATTGATATTCAAGTCTCTGATCACACCCAGAGCGGCCTCTTCTTCGGCGGTCATCCGCTTGGCCACATCAAAAAAGTTCAGCTGGGCGCCTTTTTCACCAAATAATAGTGGGGGTTCCGCTACCAGCAACTCCTGCCGGTAGGTGTCTTCCCCGGATTCCAGATGACCCAGAATTTCCTGAGCCCGCCTTGTTACCCCCACCGGAAAACCAGCCAGCTTGGCCACCTCGATCCCATAACTCTGGTCGGCTGGGCCGGGAATGATTTTTCGCAAGAAGATCACGCCATCAGGGGTATCTTTGAGCCGAATGCTGAAATTTTTAATCCCTGGTTTTAGGGTTTCCAGTTCAGTCAGTTCATGGTAATGGGTAGCAAACAGGGTTTTGGCCCCGATGCTGTCTTCGTTATGGAGATATTCCACCACTGCCCAGGCAATGCTGATGCCGTCAAAGGTGGAGGTACCCCGGCCGATTTCATCCAGAATCACCAGACTGCGATGGGTGGCATTTTTTAGAATATTGGCGACCTCGGTCATTTCCACCATAAAGGTACTCTGGCCGCTGGCCAGATCATCGCTGGCTCCGACCCGGGTGAAAATCCGGTCGACCACCCCGATGGCAGCAGCGTCTGCCGGGACAAAGGAGCCGATCTGAGCCATCAGGGTAATGATCGCCACCTGGCGGATAAAGGTGGACTTCCCGGCCATATTCGGCCCGGTGATAATCAGCATCCGCTGGTCATCCTGATTGAGCAGACAGTCGTTGCCGATAAAAAAGTTGGTGCCAATCATATCCTCCACCACCGGATGACGACCGTTTTGGATCAGCAGGGTGTTGTCTTCAGTAATTTCCGGACAAACGTAGCGATTCTGCAGCGCCACGGTGGCCAGTGAATAGATGGCATCCAGTTCCGCTACTTCCCGGGCTTTCTGCTGAATTCTGGGAATCTCTTGAAGGAGGCCGTCGCGGATTTCCTGAAACACCTGGGTTTCGCAACGGAGCAAGCCTTCCTGGGCGCCGAGAATCTTGTTTTCCATTTCTTTCAGCTCGGGGGTAAAATACCGCTCGGCATTGGCCAGGGTCTGTTTGCGGATATAGTCTTCCGGCACCTGGTCGAAATTACTTTTGGTTATCTCTATAAAATACCCAAAAATCCGATTATATTTCACTTTCAGGTTTTTTATTCCCGTGCGTTCGCGCTCCCGGCATTCCAGATCGCGGATCCAATCCTGACCTTTTTCGGCTGCTTCCCGAAATTCATCGATTTCTTGATGGTAGCCGGTTTTGATCACGTGGCCATCTTTAAGCACCAGCGGCGCCTGGTCGTCGATCGACTTTTCGATATGCGCCCAGACATCGGTGAGCAAATCATCGGGATCAAACAGACCGCGCAGTTTTTGCGATCCCAGCAATTCGACAAAATCCCGGATCAGCGGCAGCGCTCCCAGCGATTGTTTCAGCGCCAGTAAATCCCGGGGATTGATGGTCCCAAAGGCCAGTTTGCCGCAGAGCCGTTCTAGATCATAAACCTTGGTCATGATCGTTTTAAACGCCGGCAGATGGGCGGCATTGTCATAAAAAGCCGCCACGCCACCCTGTCGTGCAAGAATACTGTCGCGATTTAGAAGCGGTGCCTCGACCCAGCGGCGCAGGGTTCGTCCGCCCATGGCGGTGACGGTTTTGTCCAGCACCCCCAGCAGGCTGCCCTTTTTTTCCAGAGTTCTGAGAGTCTGAGTCAGCTCCAGATTGCGCCGGGTCGATAAATCCAGCACCATATAATCCTTACTATTATAATAGCGGATGGTTTTAATATGGGTCAGAGCTCGTTTTTGGGTTTCATCGAGATAGAGCAGCAGCGCCCCGGCGGCGGCGATGGCATGATCCCGACGCTCCAGATCCAGGGCACCGAGGGCAAAGACCTGAAACTGATCAATAATCCGTTTGCTGCCGTTTTTAACCGAGAAGTATTTTTCCGGATAAAGACTGGCCAGAATCCCAAAACTGTTTTCAATCATCGCCAGCGCCTGGGTATCTTTAAACAGCGCCGGATTAAGGATCACCTCGGCCGGCAATAACCGCCCGATTTCATCGGACAGTTGGGACAGCCATTGTTCCCGGGTTTTGGCCGCGATCTGAGTGACATAAAAATCCCCGGTCGAGACATCCAGACTGGCCAGACCGAGGGTATTGTTTTCCAGAAAGAGCGCCATCAGGTAATTGTTTTTTTTGGATTCCAATAATTTACCTTCGGAAATGGTGCCCGGGGAAATAACTCGGATAATTTCCCGACGGACGATCCCTTTGGCTTCCTTAGGGTCTTCCATCTGCTCACAGATGGCGACCTTGTAGCCTTTTTCGACCAGCCGGGTGATGTAATTCTGGGCGGCATGATGGGGTACCCCGCACATCGGCGCCCGTTCTTCCAGCCCGCAATCGCGGCCAGTCAGAGCAATTTCTAACTCCCGGGAAGCCGTCAGGGCATCGTCAAAAAACATTTCATAAAAGTCGCCCATCCGAAAGAAAAGGAGGGCATCAGGAACCTCCTCATGAATTTGCAGGTATTGGGTCATCATCGGGGTGAGCTGCGCCATCGGGGTCCTCCTGTCCAATTTTTTCGCCATCCAGACTAAAGGTTTTAGCGGCGGTGATCTTGACCATCACCTGCTTACCGATATCGGCTGGCTCGCCGGGAAAATTGACCAGCTTGCTGGTTCGGGTTCGGCCGGCCAGTCGCTCGGGGTTGTTGCGGCTGGTTTCTTCGACCAGCACTTCGACCACCTGATCCAGATAGGTCTGATTGATATCGTGGCTGATCTGATGCAGCACTTCCAGGCAGCGGTTGATTCGGTCGTGTTTGACCGCATCGGCAATCTGATTCTCCATGGTCGCCGCCGGGGTACCGGTGCGGATCGAATATAAAAAGGTAAAGGCCGAATCAAACTGGCATAACTCAATAACTTTGAGGGTTTCCAAAAAGTCTTCCTCGGTTTCACCGGGAAAGCCGACAATAATATCGGTGGTGATGGCGACGCCAGGGATCTTTTTCCGGATCGTTTCAACCCGATCAAGAATATCGGCCTGGCTGTATTTTCGGTTCATCGCCTTTAAAACCCGGGTGCTGCCGGATTGGATCGGCAAATGAATATAATTACAAACCTTGTCACAGGCGGCAATGGCATCAATGACCGCATCGCTGAGATCTTTGGGATGGGAGGTCATAAAGCGGATCCGCTTGAGGTTTGCAATGGTATTTAATTGTCGCAGTAGACTGGCGAAATTGACCGTCTCGTCGAGATCATTGCCGTAAGAATTGACGTTTTGTCCGAGTAGGGTCACCTCGACGCAGCCGTCGGCTACCAGCGCTTTGACCTCGTCAAAAATCTTGTCCGGCTGGCGACTGACTTCCCGGCCCCGGGTATAGGGCACAATGCAATAGGTGCAGAAATTGTTGCAGCCATTCATAATCGTCACCAAACCCTTGAAGGGATACTTTCGATCCATCGGCAGATCTTCGACAATGGTGTCGGAATCCTCCCAGACTTCCACCTGCCGTTTGCCATTGACCAGATAATTATTAAGCAATTGCGGTAACTGATGGAAATTGTGGGTTCCGAAAACCAGATCCACTTGGGGATATCTGGCAACAATCTGATTGACGATTTCCGGCTGCTGCATCATACAGCCGCAGACGGCCAGAATTAAATTGGGATTGGTTTTTTTGACAGTTTTAAAGGCCCCGATATTGCCAAAGACCCGCTCATCGGCATTTTCCCGGATCGAGCAGGTATTGAGGATCACCAGGCCAACTTTATTGACGTCAGGCTCTTCGACGTAGCCCAGGGCTTTTAACATCCCGGAAATTTTTTCCGAGTCGTTTTCATTCATCTGACAGCCGAAGGTTTTTATCGAAAAGCTTTGGATCGGCTTTGCTTTTTGCTTGTTCATTTTTTTACTCATAGCTATTTAAATTGCTCCTAAATTAAGGGTTTTAAAATTTACCCTACTATTATATCCTAAATAGATCAAATGTGAATGCTTATCTTAGAATGTCCGTTGAAAATTAAGACTACGGTTTACCTGAATCTTTTTCGTTTTCTAAAAAAGAGCGCCACATCATTAATGCCGCCACAAAACTAAGTCTCACTTATCGATGATCAGCCATGTTTTGATGCAAACATTTCGTTTTTGCCGATTTTTCCGGGTTTGCTTTTATAAATACTATTTGATATCATAAGGATTGATAAAATGGTATAAATCTAAAAAAAGGCGGATAAAAACATGAGCACGGCATTAATTATACAATCAATTTCTCCATCAACAATAGATGTTATCAATCCAAAATCTACAGCCCGGAGGTTTCCCAATGGATAATCAGGAACAGCAACACCAGCGCCGGCCCCGCTATAAAGGCACCCATCCCAAGGCCTATAAAGATAAGTATAAGGAACTACAGCCCGAAAAATATGCCGATACAATCGAAAAAGTAATGCAAAAGGGCAGTACCCCCGCCGGGATGCACCGCTCCATTTGCGTCGATGAAATCCTCGCTTTTCTGGCGATTAAACCAGGACAGACAGGATTGGATGCGACCCTGGGGTTTGGCGGCCACACCCAGGCGATGCTGAACTGTCTGGATGGCGAGGGGCACTTGTACGCCACCGATGTCGATGCGATCGAATTGCCCCGGACCCAGAGTCGCCTGGCGAGCGTCGGTTACGGACCGGAAATTTTAACCATCCGTCATCTGAATTTTTCTCAAATCGATGAGCTTGCCCAAGAATCCGGACAGCTGGATTTTGTCCTGGCTGATTTGGGGGTCTCGTCGATGCAGATTGACAATCCCGAACGGGGCTTTTCCTTTAAGTTTGAAGGGCCCTTAGATCTGCGGCTGAATCCGGAAAAAGGCGTTTCTGCAGCCGAGCGGTTAAAAACTATTTCCCCGGATGAGTTAGAAGGAATGTTCATCGAAAATGCCGACGAACCCAATTCCGCTGCCATCGCTGCTGCTATCATCGCCGAGCGAAATAAGGGCATCGAGATTGCCACCACCACCCAGCTCCAGGAAATTATCAAAGCAACCCTGAAATATATTCCCGGCAGCAACAGTAAGGAGGCTCTCAAGAAAACCTGTCAGCGCTGCTTTCAGGCCTTGCGAATCGATGTCAATGACGAGTATGAAGTCTTATACGAATTTCTCGAAAAACTGCCTGCTGTGCTGGCCCCCGGCGGCCGGGTTGCCATCCTGTCCTTTCATTCGGGGGAAGATCGGCTGGTTAAAAAATCTTTTCAGCGCTGCTTTCGGGAAGGGATCTACCGTGAGGTGGCTCCCGGTCCACTGCGGCCCTCAGCCGCAGAATGCCATGCCAATGGCCGGGCCCGGTCAGCCAAATTGCGCTGGGCGATTAAAGCCTGATTATCCCTCGCGGCAGTCTTGAATGTTAAATTTTCCGTGAATTTAAAAAGAACCGGAAAACACCGGTTCTTTTTTTCGTTGTTGATCAGCAACTATTCATAAAACTATTTTTTCTAATGGATAATATAGGCAATATTTCCGGACTCGGCCCAGGCGGCGGCAAACTGATCGAGCCGATAGCGGACACGAACTCCGGCGTTGCTGGCAGCGGCCGGATCATTGATGATGATATAGTCGGTGCCGTTTTCCTGGGTAAAACCACAAACCACAATCAGATGTCCAGCAGTTGACCGAATCGGCGCCCCATCGATAACTGGTAAATTTGCGTTAACGCTGGCACTGTTTTTATAGGCCACCGCTACCGCGACGGGATGACCACCGGCAATTTCCCGTTTTAAACCCTCAACGGTTGAATAATCGACATAGGCCAGATAACCAAAGCTTGAGGCGTAAGCCGTATTAAAAGGCCAGTTGCCAAAATCTTCGTAGCCATAATCATAGGCGCCCCAGGCGGCGGTTTCCGGCTGGACATCGGTGCCATAATAATTAAGAATCATGGCCACGCTGGTGGGACTGCAAATGGAATCGGCGATTGACGGCTCCCGAACCATCTGTGATAACTGCGGCACATTGAGAACCGGTAAATTTGATAAATCGGGATGATCAGTAAATTGTTTCGTGATCCCTTGACCGGGATTGGCATTTCTCAGCGCTACTGCGATTAACCGCACGGTAGGAGTCACACCGGCAGTACCGGAATGGAGGATCACCCGATACTGGATTTTATTGGCCGTTTTGCCATTTTTGAGCACCAGCGTATCAACATCAATTTTTGCCAGTGAACTATCCGTATTCCCGATCCCGGAGGCTCGCCTAATGGTGGTTCCCCACTGACCAAAAGAGAGCCAATCAGACCAATTTTCAGTGGACTGGCCGTTGCTATCCCAGGCATTTTCGCTGACCCGGGCTTCCACCTGAACCAGGGTTCCGGCCGGGGTATCGGTATCCCAGGACAGCACCGCTTTGGTAAAGGGACTGGCATTAAAGATGTTAGAGGTATAGACCCCTGACTGGTTACCAGATTGCAGCAGGATTGCCCCGTCTCCGGAAGCTGTCGCAATCACAACGCGATCCAGACCCATGGCATTATCATTAAAGTCGCTGGTGGTAGTTTGAATCATCAGATTTCCCGGCACCGCTTTCCGTTCGACAAAGGGGGCTTGCAGATCCACGGTTCCCGCTGGTGGATTCCCGCCTTTGGGCACGATGACGATACGAATGCCTTCCAGCCGATAGGCGTATCCGGCGGTTCCTGAGCTTTCCCCGTTTTTAGCCCAGCCCAGCCAGCCTATATTCTGGGCATGAACCTGGTAGTATACATCAAAGCTAGCGGCGTCAGCCCCGGTTAAGTTAATCTGGATGGCTTCCAGCCGGTAACTCAGCCCTTCGGTGCCGCTCATGGCACCGTTTTCTTTCCAGCCCCGGTCGGTCTCGGCTTCCCAACCAATATTCTGGATATGGGTTTGATAGATAATGCCCAGATCATTATCCGGGGCCGCCAACTTCACTTCAATGCCCTCCAGTCGCAAGCTTCTGCCTGAGCTGCCGCTCATGGCACCATCGGTCATAAATTCCTGCCAGCCATCATTCTGGACATGGGTCCGATAGCTCACACTGGGGGTTCCGACCGCCTGGATCCCCACCGGGAACATTCCGGCCAACAAACACAAGCCCAGCAATCCGGCCAAACGCGTTGTTATTCTTTTCTTCACAGACTTATCCTCACTTTTCGTTAACGACTTCAAATTTTTCAGGACTTTTCTAAACCCTTGCTATCGCAGTTGTTATCTTACCACTATACCAAATAAACAGCCGGAAAGGAAGTCTTAACAGATCGTATCAGTGGTATCTGTAATAATTTAAGCTGCCGGATGATTTTGCCTCGTATAAATAATTTGATTTAGTTTTTGATCTAGTTTAGGACGGTTTTAATCCTCATCCGATGATTCGTTTGATATAAATCGATATTAACCGGGGTTAATAAAACTTTGAAATCAATCATATAAAATGGTATACTTTAGAAATTAAAGCGAATTGATTGCAAACGTTATCTTTTAATAAAATCGGAAAATTGAGGAAGCTAGGATGAATCTGAACGAAAAAAAAATCGATCGCAGGATCCTGCGGATTCTGTTACCCATTGCTATTTTGCTGGTGTTAATCCTTATTTTGCTGTACAATTTTGGCACTGCCAGCCGACAGACTGCAAAATCCATGGTTGAAGATGCCCTACTTAAAGAAACTGGAAATTTTGCCGCTCAGATTTATGATGAACTCGATGTTATGACCCGGATGGGTGAAGCTTTTCGGGATATGATTATTCTGACACCGATTAATAAGCCCATTGAGACCTTGCCCATGATTGGCACCCTGTGTAATAATTCGGATGCTTACATGGTTGTCTATTGCGATGCGGAGGGGGTTGGCTTGACCCAAAACGGCATCAAAGTCAATGTCAGTAAAGATAATTTTCTCCATTTTGAAAATAATCAAACCCAGTATTATGCCTACCTTCAGAAAGAAAAGATTATGCAGGCGGAAGCGGTGGTATCGGTTATCCCAATCATTAAAGAAAACCAGGTTGATGGCTATATCCTGATGTATTATTCGGTCAGCCGGATCCGTAAGGTTTTTTCCCTGAATCCGACCTATACCAATGCCTTTTTTGTTTTTAGCGTCGATGATGGTTTGATCATCACCACCGAAGGATTAAGTGCCCCACCATCAGTCGGCACGACTCAGCTTCAGCTGTTGGCTGACATGGATCCCGCTCACGATCCAGCACCGGTTCAGACCGCCATGGCAAAACAACAAAACATCTCAGTGAACCTGGCGATCGAAAACGATCCCCGATATGTTATCTACTCGCCCATCGGTATCAATGACTGGTATATTGCGATCGGATTTGAGAAATCCCAATACGACCAGCTCTTAAATGATCAATGGGGCAGCATGCGTAATCTGATCACCTATCTGCTGGTGCTTATCTTCATCTTTGTCTTTGGCATGATGGGAACGATGGGCTTGATGCGGATCTTTTATCTGAAACACCATCGCAAGCTACAGAAAGAAGTCGATTTGGATCTGCTGACTGGTTTAAACAATAAGATGGCAACAGAACGAAAGATCGAACAATATCTGACAAATCATCGGGAGGCTTTAGCAATGCTCTGTGTTCTTGATCTTGATAATTTTAAAGAGATCAACGACAGCCTGGGGCATGTTGCCGGGGATGATGTTTTAAAAATTATTGGCGCCATGATGCGCGAAAGATTTGGCGATGATTATGTGGTTGGTCGGGTCGGCGGCGATGAATTTATCATTTTTAGCAAAGCGATCACAACGACAGAGGCCGCTCTGGAAGAAATGGAAGAAGTGAAGAATCTGATGGTCATACCGATGAAACTCGGTGAAACAGAAATAAGCATCTCGGTCAGTATCGGTGCAGCTGAATATCCAGCAGATGCCACCGATTTTAAAGAACTTTATAAAAGTGCCGATAAAGCCTTGTATCAGGCTAAGAAAAACGGTAAAAATCAATTATGCAAAGCTGAAAAACCGGTATCTACAAATAAATCAAAAGAAGGAGTAACAAATGAAGCGTAAAAAAAAGCGAATTAGTGCGGTTCTCTGTGCCGGTGTCATCTTAATCAGTGTTTTGGGCTGTGCGGCTCCAAAGGATTCCGGGGATGCTTCAACATCAGATGCTGCGGAAAAGTTTGAACTGGCCTTGATTACCGATCTTGGCCACATTGACGATCAATCCTTTAATCAGGCGGCCTGGCAGGGTGTCAAGCAGTATGCTGAAGAACACGGAATAACCTACAAATACTATCAGCCCGAAGAAGGCACCACCGATGCCTATGTTGAAACCATTGATCTGGCCATTGCAGGGGGAGCTAAATTGGTGGTCTGCCCCGGCTATTTATTTGAAACGCCGGTTTTTATTGCCCAGGACAGCTACCCCGATGTTTCCTTTATCCTGGTCGATGGACAACCCCACGATTCGGCCAACAATGTTTCCAAAATCGGCAAAAACGTTTTATCAATTCTCTACCATGATGAACAGGCCGGATTCCTGGCCGGCTATGCCGCCGTCAAAGATGGTCACAACAAACTTGGTTTTATGGGCGGGATGGCCGTCCCCTCAGTGATTCGTTATGGCTATGGCTTTGTTCAGGGGGCTGATCTGGCCGCCCAGGAATTGGGGATCACCACCGAAATCCAGTATACCTACACTGGTACCTTTATCGGCACTCCGGAAATCGAGGCTTTAGCGACTACCTGGTACACCGATGGAACAGAGGTTATTTTTTCATGTGGTGGTGCTATCATAGAATCCGTGATCCAGGCCGCTGAAAAAAAAGACAGTGCCAAAGTCATTGGTGTTGATGTGGATCAAAGTGGCCATTCTAAAACCGTGCTGACCTCAGCTATGAAGATGCTGACCAGTTCAGTGTACAGCGGCATTCGCGATTACTACGGCAATGCCTTCCCAGGCGGCACCGTCCAGAAATTTTCAGCCGTCAACAATGGCATCGGTCTGCCGATGGATACCTCCACCTTCAGCACCTTCTCCCAGCAGGATTATCAGGACATCTATGCCGAGCTCGTTGCTGGTGAGATTGTCATTGCCAGTCAAACCGAGGATTCCACCACCGCCGATCTGCCGCTCCAGGCGACAACAGTTACCTATATCAAATAAACTTAAATCGGCAGCCACCTTTCTTGAAAAACGGGATTGTCTGGTCAGATCATCAGACAATCCTTTAATTTATCGAGATCCAGAATTTTAAAAGAATTCTGGTAGTAATCCAGCAGCCCGTCATCCTTCATCCGGCCCAATTCCCGGCTCATGGCGGTGCGGGAGACATTGAGGTATTCAGCCAATTCGTTGCGGTTGAGCACAATGTCAAAGCTCCGGCTATTGTTTGTCTGGAATTCATGAATCAGATAGGTGGCCAGCTTTTCCCGCATTCCTTTTAACATCAGCAGTTCGATTTTAGAATTCATCCGGAAGTTTTTTTCACCTAAAATCATCATCATATTCTGAATCAGCTGAAAGTGAAAATTGCAGGCATTGCCGCAGGTTCTGATGATCCGTTCAAAGGGAATCAATAAAATCTGGGCGTCTTCTTTGACGCGGACACTCACCGGGGCGATTCGGGCTTTGGTGCAGACAATCCCTTCCCCAAAAATATTAGCCGGCCCGAGAATATCCATAATCAGTCTGGCGCCGGCGGGATTTTCCTTAATAATTTCAATCGTGCCGGTCAGCACAATTCCCACAAACCCGATTTGGCTGCCGGCCAGAAAAACATAGTCATCACTGCTGAATTTCCGAATATTGCCATTGATACAAGTGATCAAATTTTTATATTCATCCGCTTTAATATTATCAAACAAGGCACTTTTTTCAAGTATCCCATAAAATTTCTCCATCGCCATCCCCTTTTTCTTCTTTAATAAACGCCCTACCTGATGCATTGTCGGTTTTGCTTATTATACGACAGTCGCTTTATTCCGTAAAGATCGAAAAAAAGCGCCTGATTATCAGGCGCTCATGACTGCAGAAAAACATAAACAATTGCTTGGTACAGTAGTTTACGCCAGCCTTCTTCTAGGCTTACAGTGAAGCAAGGTGGGCATTGAGTTTGTCGACCAGGGCATCGGCGCTGGTGCTATGGACCTGGCAGGCTTCTTCGATGGTTTCCATTTGCGATGAGGGGCAACCGAGACAATGCATCCCGATTTCTAATAAGATCGGCGCAAAACCACCGTCTATTCTTAACAACTCACCAATTTTCATATCTTTAGTTACTTTTTGCATGGTAAAACCTCCTGAAATTTATTGTGAAAACAATAATTTATTTTTAACTTGAGCTTGGTATACCACAAATATTCTTTTCATTTGTAGCTATGGCTACAAATATTTGCAAAAAACGGTTATAATGAACTCATCAAATAAAAACAGCCTCAACATACTGGCAACGCTGGAATCAAAATATTTATAAAACGTGATACCATTACTCAGCCGCGATAATCACCATAAAAAATCCACAGCATTGCTGCTGTGGATTTTTTGTACGGTAATGAATTTTATTGATGTGTACCCGCTACTTTGCCAAACCGCTAGCCGCTACGAATCGCGCTTTAATCATGCTGTAAGGGTTCGATTTCATCACTGGGCTTAAACTCCCGAATGATTTTCAAATCCTTTTTGATGACTTTCTTCTCCCGATACATTTTCTCATCAGCCTGGTTGATAATGGTATCGATGTACTCATTGGAACCGCCACCAAAGGTTTCGATGCCATGGCTGGCACTAATGACATAACGGCGGTTTTCAGTCTCATTGATCTGCTCAAATTCTGCCACAATCCGTTGCCAGACCGCTTCAGCACCGGTTTCATCGAGTCCTTCAAAAATGATCAAAAACTCGTCGCCACCGAGTCTGGCAACGAAATCATTGACCCGGATCTTATTTTGAATACCCTTGGTAATGGTTAAGATCAGTTCATCCCCCACATCGTGCCCCAGATAATCATTGACATCCTTGAGGCCATTGATGTCGATAAAACAGACCGAGATTTCGCTTTTGTTTTTCTCGGTACTTTTATATAACTGAGCCAATTTTTCAAAACCAGTGCGGCGATTAAAGATCCCCGTCATCCCATCATATTCAGAAAAATATTTAATCTCATCATTCTTCATCTTATTGATGGTCAGCAATGCCCCTAAAAATAAAGCCAGTGTAAAAATCAGAAAATAGGCCATCAGATTATTTTTAAGGACCAGCAGGACGGTATCAAACAGGTTGCCCGTCAGCAGTTGGCCATCGTCAGTATCTGGCGGAATATAGGAAACGATCGTCCAATCCCCTAACCCCAGGGCCAGCGAATTGTTGCTGTCGAGGGCAAATTGATCATCCGTCATAATTTTTAAATAATTGAAAACCCCCGTGTCAGAAATCCGGGAACCGCTTCCTTCAGTCTGAATGGTCTGCCAGATATCGGGAAAATCATTTTTAAAACTTTCCTCGAGGCGGTTGTCATACATAAATGACCAGGCTTTACTGGTGTCACCACTGTGATAAAGCCAATAGCCATCGGCATTGAGCATAAAAATTTGACCCTGGCTGGTGGAGGCAATTTTTTCCACCTGACTCAGCAGATCAGCGGCGGAATAATTCAGCACCACGATTCCCTCCAACTGGCCGCGGGCTCCATAATAGGGGGTGGCCAACCGGATCATCGGTTTGATGGGCTGCTCAATCTGATTGTTTTCCATGTTTAAATCCAGTTTGGAAATATAAATCTGATCATCGGCTAGACCAATCGCCTCCGTAAAATAATAGCGATCGGCCTTATTCTGAAGCTCGGCACTATCTGTGAGAATGGCACCGGCATCAGTATAATTGACCCGGATCACCTCATTGCCATCGGCATCAATAAAGCGGATCTGATCATAAATCATTTTCCGGTTTGCAAAGGCCAGCCAATGATCCTCAACATTGGAATAGTCCCCCCGGCCGTTATCCCCCATTTTCAAGGCATCGGTGACATATAACAGATCCGTCGTCAGTCGATTGACCTTATTGGCGATAATCGTTTTTTCGACATCGACCAGCTGTTCTTCCTGGCTCATGATTTCATTTTTTAAAACCGTATCAGTATTAATCTGGATCACCAGCGTAATCAGAAAAAATACCAGACTGAGGATCAGGAATACCCCCAGGGTATAAAGAATTGTTTTTTTCGTATCTTTGTTAATGGCTTTATCAATCAAGGTAAGAACTCCTTTTGTTAATCAGAAAATAAATTTGATTTTATTGTACCCTAATCAAATCCTTAAAACAAGGGTACCTGAATGCTTTTCCGGTGAAATGACTATAGTTCACATTTTTTTCAAATTTCTGCTGGGACGCGTTAGTCGATACCTAAAAAGTTCTTCCATTGGGGGACATCCCGTTTTCCCTGGGCATAGCCCAGCTGGTAACTGTGGGAAAGTTTCTCAAAATTAACTTCCCGGTTGGACACCGGCATTGTCTCCGGATAAACCAGAAAGGCCTGACCCTGGCGCTCCAGGGCTTCCAGTTCATCCAAGGTCTTGTTATAAATCAGATGACGGTGCAGCATCGCCCGGGCTACTTGGGGATATTTACGATAATAGGTTTTGATGGATCGTTTAAACTTAACTGGGGTTTTTCGATAGCCTTTTTCACGGGTCAGCACCACAAAAAATTTCCGGTATCCGTCTTGTTTGGCAATGTCCAGAGCGATGCCACCACCCAATCCGCCGTCAACAAAAGACTGGCCGTCATAGTGGGTGGGGGGCATAAATATCGGCAGTGATGAGGAGGCCCGGACAATTTTCATCAGGTCTTTCATCTCTTTTATATCATCCTTGCTGTAATAGACGACTTTTCCCAACCTGCGTTCAAACATGCCAATTCGCAATTGGGCGGGATTGGCCATAAAGGTTTCAAAATCCAGCGGCAGCACCCCTCCGGGCAGGGATGTTTCTTCATAAAGATATTGGGATCGGAAAAACCCCTCGCCTTTTAAAAAGGACTTCCATCCTCCAAAATTCGGATCTTGAGCGATTTCCACAAACGAGCGTCGCGCCCGTTCGGGATCCCGGGATAAATAGTTAACACTATGGCTGGAGCCAGCTGATATCCCGACGACATAGTCAAAATAAAGGTCGTTTTCCAAGAGGTTATTTAAAAAGCCCGCCGTATAGCTGGCACGCATGCCCCCACCTTCGAAGATCAAGGCAGTATCTTTGATATTGCTGTTAATTTTATTGCTGATTTTGCTGTTGATTTCCATTTTGTCTCCCGTTTTTGAGTTGATTGCTGATACCTGTTAAGTTTAACTGAAAAGCGGGCGCTTTTCAATCCTCGTTACAAAATGTTAACTCAACCAAATTAGCACACCGATTTCACAGTGGTTGTTTTTAATCATTCTGACCGCATATCTTTCGATAATCAGCCGGGAATCAGCGGGCTTAATAAGCTTGCCCTTTCGTATTGCCAGAACGCCTCAACGATCACTTTGAGCTTATCATAATTTTCATTTATATAAATTTTTTTGAATAATTATTGAATTTCTAATCGAAAGGTGTTACTCTATATTAGATGTATTTCACTCAAATAAAAAGAAAGGAGGTTAGTCAATAATGTCAAATCAATCAAATATCGCTAATCCTGCACCTCTTGGCCTTTTAGGTTTTGCTATGACCACGATCTTACTAAATTTGCACAATGCCGGTTTTATGCCGCTTTCAATCGTCATTGTTTCAATGGGCTTTGCTATCGGCGGTGCCGCTCAAATCATTGCTGGCGTCATGGAATTCAAGAAAAATAACACCTTTGGAGCAACAGCATTCACTGCTTACGGCTTCTTTTGGTGGTCACTCATCATTATCTGGATTAAACCATTTCCTGGCATCGACGCAGCTGACCCAATAAGCATGGGCTTTTATTTAGGTTTATGGTGTTTATTCACCGGATTTATGTTTATTGGAACACTCAAACATAATCGTGCTACTCAAGTTGTCTTTGGTTCGCTAACCGTATTGTTTCTATTACTTGCCGCAGCAAACTTTACCGGTTCAGAATCAATCCATCACATTGCCGGATATGTTGGAATCTTCTGTGGACTTTCAGCATTTTACAATGCCGTCGGACAGATTATCAATCAGGAATTCAACAAAACCATCATGCCACTATAATCATTTTTACATTGTTAAAGTTAAAGGGCTGTTACATTTTTTGTAATAGCCCTTTAATTTTGATGATGCCGGAACTTTATAATTATTCTGTCGCTTTTATTGTATTTAAAAAGAAACAATTAAAACGATCCCAACTTTCCAAATAAACATCTCCGAACGCTTATTTTGATCCTCACAAGCGGATATTCATACAGATATTATCATGGTTATTTTAATGCGCCTTCCCAGTCCTTCAGAAACTTCGCAATGCCCTGATCTGTCAACGGATGCTTGAGTGAATCCATTAATACCTGATAGGGGATGGTCGCTATATCGGCGCCGACCATGGCCGCCTGAGACAGATGGTTGCGATTCCGGATGCTGGCAGCGATCACTTCCGTCTTGATCTGATAATTTCTGAAAATGAACATGATCTCTTCAATCAGATCGATCCCGTTAGAGCCAATATCATCGATCCGACCAATAAAAGGTGAAACGTAGGCAGCCCCAGCTTTGGCAGCCGCCAAGGCCTGAGTGGCTGAAAACACCAACGTCACATTGACTCGGATCCCCTGCTTACTCAGGATCGATGTGGCGGTGATCCCAGCTACCGTCATCGGAACCTTGATGACGATATTTTTGTGAAGCTGGGAAAGTTCCCGGGCTTCCGTCACCATGCCTGCTGCTTCCAGCGAGATGACTTCGGCACTGATCGGCCCATCCACAATTTCAGTAATTTCTTTAAGTACTTCTTTAAAGTCTCGGCCTTCCCTGGCTATCAGCGAGGGATTCGTGGTCACTCCGTCGATGATTCCCAGTTCTGCGGCCTTCCTGATCTCTTCCACATTCGCCGTATCAACAAAGTATTTCATCTGGTTTTCTCCTTTTACCTTCTAGTCCCCATAATCCTGATTAAACCACTCTCAAACTTTACCCACCGGAGCCATATAAACAACAAACTCATCGTCGCCATCAAGATTAAGCAAGCGATCGGCAGCTGGCTGATCGTAAGCGGCGATCGCACAGGTTCCAGCACCGATGGCTTCACAGGCCAGATAGAGGTTTTGACAGACATGCCCGGCATCCAGAGCAATTACCTTGTACGAGGCCTCGCCATAGCGCCATTCCATCCGATAGGGAATGGTTGTCCAGATAAAGGTGACTGCACCTGATCCAGCAAATTGCTGATTTAAGGCTGTGTCAATCATTCTTTCTTTCAGGTAATTTGGTGACGATTCCAGAACTAATTGATGCTGTGACGGCAGATACCGGTAGATTCCCGGTTCCAGGTTGTTTACATTAAAAACGGCCAGATAAGTTTCCAGGGCATGACGATTCCCCGCCGAGGGAACGGTTCTCAGGGCATATTTCTGATGCCATTTGCGAACCCCCTGGGTGGACCAGAGCAGAAACGACAATTCCTCAATCGACAATGCCTCATTCTTGAATCTGCGCCGTGATTCCCGTTTAAAAATAGCTGTTTCTAAAGATATTTCCCCGGTCTTAAAGGCTTCGGGATTAGTCAATGGGATCTTCTTTGCGTCCGCTGGACATGGTTTTTCAATCGGCGGAGCCGGAACCCCCATGTTTTGATCAGTTTTACGAAAATCCGTTTCCTGTCGAATATCATCCTTCAAGAAATACTTTAAGGTTCTTTCATTTTTCATCGTTTCCTGCCTTTCACATCCTCACGGATAATTCGGTTAATTGATAACTTAATCACACCTAACAGCTAATCCATAAAATGGTTCATCCAGTCTAATCGACTTGACTTTCATGCTTACCTTATTAGTTATACCCCCTAAAAATAGTTTAAGCAGTCATTGGATCAGCATATCAGCAGACACTTTTCTCCCTGCCGTTTAGCGAAGGCATCTTTATCGTACGCAATCTTATCATCCAGCTAAAAGCTGCTGCCTGGTTGTTTCAAAAATTCGATTTCTTCCGGGGTGGATGCGCGTTTCAGCACCTCGTTACGATGGGGATAGTGACCGAATTGATCAATGATCTGCTTGTGCATGATTTCATATGCCTGGGTCGGCGGATCGCCCAGCGCTTCAAAAAGCGGTAAGGCTGCCTGATGAATACCAGCTGACTCCGAATGCATCAAGGGCATCAGAACAAACCGCTGTTGTTCCTGCGGCAGTTGGATAAAATCAGGATGTCGGATCGCTTCCTGGGCGAGAATCAGAGCCATCCCATCCTGAGCAAAGGCTTTTTGATCATCACGGTTTAAGTTTCTGGAAAACTGATCCAGCAGGATGATCTCGGCCAACCGTCCTTCGATCGTATCCCGCCAGTCTGATAACAAACCATTGCAACCGTCACGCCAATGATCATAGAACTTTGCTCTGATTGCTAAATCAAAGGTGTCATTCTTCGCAAACCAGAAAGGTTGGTGTTGGGGATCAAACCAGAAATCCAGTACCGCTTTAGCATCGGGATGGATGAACTTTGGAGGCGGAGAAAAGACCTGGGCCAGAATTTTGGCCTTTCGATCGGCACAGGCCTGATAAAGGGTTACCGCCTCGGTCTGATAGCGGGTTTTATAGTCTTCGTCGCTAATCAGCATCAGATTGACCTCAATGCCAGACTTCGATGCGACCGCAGCGGCCTCAGCAAGATAGGCGCCGCCAACCAGATCCCCCAATACCCTTGAAAAACTGCCTTTGATTACTTTTTCGATTTGATCAAGGAGGCTATGGCAATGCCTCAGAATTTCAATAAATGGTTCCGTGGCATCTTTCATCGCTGCTTCGTAGGCTTCCCGGTCGTTAGCTTTATTTTTTGCGGCCACAATGACCTGACCATAGGCCGTCATATCGGTATCGGCCAAGATCAGACCGGCCTTTCGAATCTCGGCACCCAGAGCAATAGACTCCGTCAACAACGGGTTTGCCCCATTTTTTCTCAGACTGCCGTCACAGGACATTTCCAGCAGTGCTGCTGCCATGGCTACCGCCGTTGCCGCCGCACTACCGGCCGCTGGACCAGGAAAATCACAAACGGACATTTTTGTCAGATAATCTGCTACTGTTAATTCACTAATTTTATACATTATTAATCATTCCTTTCGGTTCACTCAAGGCTCAAAACGTCCTGAAACGCCTTACCTTAAGTGTAATTCTAAATATGTTCTATCACCATAGCGATAACCCCCAGCATGAAGAGCTCTGAAGGGATGGTTCTTCAGGTTCTTAACAAGTAGCTACCTGATCATAAACTGCATCAGTCACCATTTGCTCTTTTTAATATTTATCTATCGCCAGTTCATTAATGGCACTGTCAGTGTCCATGGCCGTATTGTCGATTTTTCCTATCATGATCGCAGTCATACAGTCCTCTTTGTGGATAGTATTAATAAGTTAGTGCCGCTTGACCGAATACTTCAGTACTGTCACGGCGATCACCGTCGTCATCGCCAGGATCCGCTGCTCAAAGGAAAAATCATCCCGACCAGACTGATGCTTCATAATGTGGTTCAGTGCGATTATTTTTTCAGCCACATCGGTGATAATGGCCGCCTGACCTTCGCCAATCAAACTTTCAAAATTGCAGCTGTAGTCACAGCCGCTTTCACCAGTGATCAGTTGTGTCATCCGATCCATTTCAATACAGACCTGATTATTTTTTTCCAGCACGTCAAGTTTTCGACCTTTTTTCGCACAATGGAGATAGATGGTGATAACTGACCCTGCCATTGTATAACCAAAGTTGAGGGGCACCACATAAGGCCTTCCGGCATCCACCATACCCAACCTTAAAACCTTACATCCGTTGATGATTTCCAAGATTTCTGCTTCACTTTTTACTTCCCGTTCCGATCGTCGCATGTTACCTCCAGTGTATCGTAATGACATAGTTTTTTCGTTTGGTTTATTGTATCATTTATTTGGCAAATCACCAATCGCCTTTAGATGGTTACCTCAATTAACATTCAAAAAACCGACATCCAAGTTATAACCGCGGATGCCAGTTATTTTTGATTTTGACTTTCTGTCTAACCATTTATTTAAATGATTGTATTTCACTTTATTTTTGTACTATAATAAAGCTATGCACTGATTCTATCAATAGAAAGGACTACTCAATTGCAGAAACTTATTTATAATAATATTTTAGAAACCATTGGCCATACGCCGATAGTTCGGATTAATCATTTAAATCCCAACCCTAATGTGGAAATCCTGGCAAAGTTTGAGGGCGTTAACCCAACCGGCAGCATTAAGGATCGAATTGCCCTTAAAATGGTCGAACAGGCCGAGGCTGAAGGTGTTTTAACCAAAGACAAGATCATTATCGAACCGACCAGCGGCAATACCGGGATTGGTTTGGCGATGATCGCTGCCGTCAAGGGCTATCAGCTGGAAATCGTCATGAGCGAAGCCGTCTCGATTGAACGCCGTAAAATGATTCAAGCCTTTGGTGCGACCGTCACGCTGACCTCTCCGGCCGAAGGCACCGATGGTGCAATTCGCAAGGTGCGGGAATTAGTTGCCACCTATCCGGAGCGTTATTTTAATCCGGATCAATTCAGCAATAAATATAATAAGCTCGCCCACTATTCCACCACGGCCGAGGAAATCTGGGAACAGACACAAGGGAAGGTTACCCACTTTGTTTCCTCTTTAGGGACCTCTGGCACCATTATGGGGGTTGGCATGGGACTTCGCGATCACAATCCCGATGTCAAAATTGTCGAAGCCCAGCCGGTGCTTGGTCATTACATCCAGGGACTTAAAAACATGGACGAAGCCATTGTTCCAGCTCTGTATCAACCTGATGAAATTGATTTACATATCATGGTTGAATCGGAAATCGCGTTTGATTTTGCCCGTCAAATTGTCAAAAAAGAAGGGATCTTTGTCGGCATGAGCAGTGGCGCGGCCATGTATGCGGCGACCGAAGTGGCTAAACAAATTGATTCCGGTTTGATTGTGGTGATCTTCCCGGACCGGGGTGAAAAATATCTCAGTACCGATTTATTTAAGCTGTAATTTTTTAGGTGACAGGTGATATGAGGCATGCTCATATCACCTGTTTTATTTTGCCAAAACAAGCGAATTAAGCTAAGCGCAAGATAAAATTTGCGCTCTCTGCAAGAAACTAACCCGATATTGCATCAAAACGAAAAAAACTGGTTTTTGATAAAAAAATGCCTTAGTATATAAGGTGATGTTACTAAAATCAGCTTTTTCAATTTATTGGCTCCTATTCTTTTATTCATTGTCATTTATATCATTTCCTGATGGGGCGGCCAGGAAAACCTGGCACAGGCCTTAAGACTTGCGGAAATGATCCAATTCCAGATTGCCACCGAAACTTCAAGAACTCCTTTACATCTGTAAGTGATGGAAGAAGGTATAATCTATCCCACGCATGGTTCCCCATGCCAATCTCCATCATATCAAAATTTCCATTATTTTCTCGGGAGACATTTGGGCCCAAGTGAGTAAAGCAAGCGGATGGTCGTATCAATCCGTCATGTCCGCTTCATCATCTTGGAAAAATATCTTTACTTATTTTAATCCTTCAATCACAGCCACAAAGGTATCAACTGGTTGTGCTCCACTTACGGTCTCTTTTCCATTAAACAAGAAATGCGGGACGCCATTTATTTTTCGCGCATGTGCGTTTGACTCATCTTGCCTGACCTCTTTTGCGAAAGCTGATGACTCTAAAATACGTAATGCTTCCGCTCGATCTAATCCCACTTCACCTGCAATTGCAGTTAATACGTCAAAATCTGAAATGTTTACTGAATCAGTAAAATAGCCTTTCATCACGGCTTCTGTATAGGCCTTCAACTTGCCTTTATTCTTGGCGTAATGTGACAAACGATGGGCATCAAAGGTATTGGTCGGCTGCAATTTGTCAAAATTGAATTCCAGATCAACTTCTTTCGCAACATTGATAATATTACTATTAGCGGCTCTTGCTTGCTCGATGCTCATCCCATATTTCTTAGCGAGCAATTGATTAATGCTCTCATCATAGCTCTTTTTTGCGTTCGGATCTAATTCAAACGAATGAAAGACGATCTCAACGTCCTCTGTCATTCCTGTTTTCTTAAGGGCTAAGGCAAGCTTTCTTTCCCCAATATAACAAAAAGGACATACATAATCTGACCAAATTTCTATTTTCATTGTTATTTACCTCATAATTCTTACCACTGGTAAGACCTTTCAAATATCTGTTATCAGAAAACCGCAAATTCAATTTTTATGTTCTTCATAAAAAAGCTCGTAGTATCTGGAAATTTTTTCTTCGAGATTGATCAGGCTGATAATACCAGCTCCTCTTACTGTTTCTTTACCTTGAATAAACAGTATCATAGCCGGAGTTGAAAAGATGTGAAAACTGGTCGAAAGTTCTGACAAGTTTTGCACATCAACCTTAACCGCCCGAATCTTTGGGTAGCGGTCAATCATTACATCAATTTTTGGCTGCAGATCCCGACACACGTTGCAGGTATTGCTACCAAAATAAACCAGCAACATGTCATTCATCTGAATCAGTTGATTCATTTCTTTTACTGTATTTACTGGTTCCATATATTTCCTCACAATCACCATATAAATAGATTACCCCCAACTTTTTATGCCCTTGTATGGTTAAGGTGTCAAAACTCCATTCTAGTAGTTAAGTACAGATAGATTGATTTTACAACGTCAGGGTACCATTAACAGCATCTCCGGCAGAAATGGTATCTCCTTTGTTTTTTTTAATTAATTCTTTGTGGAAGTGTACAAACCATCGATTCATATAAAAAATTATTAAACTTTTACATTTATAGTGTATAATAAAAATGATTACTTAAAATATTGCGAGGATTACAAATGAAAATCACACAGCTCTTAACTGTCGATAAAACGCTGCCAGAATCAACCCTTTCATTGATCAACCATAAAACAAACCAAATCAATATCAAGCGCATGACCTATTTCTTTTTTGTAATGCTTATCGTTGAACCAATTATCATCCTATTATTTGATACAAGAGGTCTATTTCAGCAATACTCGCAAGAAAAATGGCTCTATCTCAGTTATTTCATTCTCCATTTAACCCTTTGGCTTATTTCCCTCGGTTGGACCCTGATGAGAAAAACAATTAAAAATAAGGGTGCTGAGCTAAATTTTTTGATTCCGGTTGTGATCACCGTATTGCTGATGCTATTAAGTTTGATCAATGGCTTGGATCAGATAAAGGGAAATGAAATCACAGTATATATTGGATATATTCTGATGACAGGTGTTGCTATGCTGATGTCATTCCCCACTAACTTGATTGTTCTGGCACCATCCTATGCTATTTTTGTGATTGGGATACTTATTTTTCAGACAGATCCTTATGTAAAACTGAGCCGCCTGATCAACGGTTCGATATTTTTTTTGGCCGTCGTTGTCATTTTAACCTATCTCTATAAATACTATTTTGACAATACGCTGCAAACCCTTGAATTAAAACAAGCCAATGACAAACTGAATTATATTTCAACCCACGATGGTCTGACCGGACTGTACAATCGCCGGGAATTTGAACAGCAGTTGTTCACTTTGAATCAGGAGGATAACGATAACATCGCTTTGCTGCTTTTGGATATTGATTTTTTCAAACATATCAATGATCGCTATGGCCACCTGGTCGGTGATCAGGTATTGATTCACATTGCCCAAATTATTAAACATGCGGTTCCCCCTGATTTTATCGTTTCCCGCTGGGGCGGCGAGGAATTTCTTATTGCTGGTCAGGTGGAAAGCCTGGAACAGGCATTAAGCCTTGCCGAAATAATCCGAGTCCACATTGCCTCAGAATCCTCCCTTTTAGAACAGAGAAATATAACCGTCACAACCAGTCTGGGGGTTTCACTAATGACCGGTGACTGCATCAAAAACTTTGATCACTATTTCAAACTAACAGATGACGCTTTGTATCTGGCCAAAGAAAATGGCAGAAATCGGGTTGAGCAATCAAGTTTTATGGCCTTTGACAAGACATCAGCGAGTTAAGCAGAGCCCAGCACCGAGGCTTAAAAGTGATCGGATGGCGTGGCTACCATTTTTAAGACAATCGATACCTGGATCGGCAACTAATCGATCGTCTGAACTTCAACTGGAATCCACATTTTAGGGTTGTAATTAAGTGTATATTTATATTTCGAAACATTATTCTCCCCTAAATCTTCCAGCACATAAGTCACGTTGTCACTTAACCCGATATAGTGTTTTTTGTAACTACCGTCTTCATCTTCAACGATGACTTCTAACTGATTGTCGGCTGTGTCGGCGGTGATTGACATTTTACCTGTCATTTGAAACAAAACGTCGCCCTCAATACAATTGATCACCGTTAACTGCCGGATTACATTAAAGTTATCCGCCTGTTGCGACAAATTGTAAGAAACTTTTTCGGCTTGGCTTTCGCAGCCGGTCAGCATGAACAAACAACCCACCAGGGCAATAAATAATGCTATTTTTCTCATAATTTTTTTCCTTTCAATGTCCTTTTCAAAATTTCGACTTCTTCGATACGTAATGCGAAAAAACGATTTTTTTTGGTTCTAAACAAGTGATATCTGCTAAACTACTTTGTTCACCGTGACCCCCCCGGTTGCGGCTAAACAATTTCTGCCATAATCTCAATGACCTTGATAATATCAATCTGATCATTTAGTTTTTCGCCGGCTTCGATCTGATTCGTCGTCAGCCCCAGATCTTTAATCGTACCTTCATGTTGATAAATTATAACGATTTCGTCATCAATGCCACCATCATGATCCAAATCCTTGACTTGACTATAACTTTGGATGCCTTGACTGGCTGCGACCACTCCGATTGGTAAACCGGTTAGAATTAAAACCACGATGAGCCAAATAACAATACGCTTCTTTAATTTCATCTGATGCCTTCTTTCTAATTAAGCTTCTTCTGTATCCAACCTCTTCATAATTTGTGAATCGGCACGTAAATCCAAGCCGGGATTGTATCCTTTAATATGAGTTAAGAGTGTCTGAGTCATTAATTCCCAACGTCACTGACTGATTCGCCAGACCGATCTTTTTTTACAATCTGATAAAGCAAGAATCCGTAGAATGTCAGAATAAAACTGGGATTCCCAGGACCGGTGTACATTCCCAACCGAAAAATTTGATTTATTAGCGGCAGATTAATATTAAAGTAAATGAGATAACTACACAAAATCAAAAATGAATAAATCACTCCCAGAATACAACCGACTTGGGTCGCCTTACCCCTATAGTTTTTAATACCGGATCCCAAAATAAAGACACCCGCTCCAATAAACAAATTAAACACAATGGGTAGAATAAATACCGATAAATTCTGATAAAAATTGCTGGCGTTGGGGCCAAAGGAGATTTCATCCCGGGCTAAATATTTTGTGTAGTTTAAGAGATAGGGAAACAGGGTCAGGTATAAAAATGGGATCACCCAAATTAAAAACGCATAACTCCACGGCATCATTTTCTTTTTACGTTGTACCATATTAATCATCATTTTCTCACTCCTTAATTACTATAATCATATTCCAATACTATCGATCGGGAATCGCCATTTTCATGGATCAAATTTCCCGCGAAAATGGTCCGACAATGGACAAAGTCTTTCGTCCGAAGTAACCATGGACTTGGGGCGATTCGTTCTGTTTCATAGGAATTGGCTGCTGTTTCAAGATCCCATAGTACCAGCTCATTGACGGCACCATTTTCTACACCAATGCCATTGCTAATCCGGTATCCTAATTCTACATCTTGCAGGCGGACCGTTTGATCAGTTATTTCCCAATCGACATAAACGCCGTCGATCCGGATAACTTGATAAATTCCAAAGTCTCCCGTGGCATAGCGCATCCCTAGTACCACCGAAATCACATTATCTTCATCTGACCTGGGACTGCTGATTTCTGTGCCATAACCATGTTGATCAACATTTTTGGGCAAACTGACAATGATTTCCTGATAATAATGTTTCTCTCCGGTACCATCATTGAAATAAACGAGTTGGGGTTCTGTGCTTTGAGTCACCAGATCTTTATCCTCTTGCGAGTTGAATTCAATGGATTCACCTGTCTCTTTATTGGCAATAACACCCTTCCATGCGATCATCTCCAGTAGCTCCGGGTCTGTACTTCGCTGAAAATTCTGAGCATCAAGATCTGTTTCGCTTTTTTCCAATGCTGCTATTCCCGACGGCGATAAGCCCAAAATTAGAATGACCAGCACGATCAGACAAGTCTTTATTTTTTTGGATTTCATTCGTTTAACTCCCCTCTTTACAAATTTTTAATCCACTCATCTTGGTTAAACTAAGATGACCTTCTGTTCTCCTTGCATTTCTTAACCCCTGATTTTATTCAAGGTCTATTCAAGTTCCATTCGCTACATTAAGGACAGGGACGCTTTCTGTGTATTTTAGCCATTATTAAATGTCTGACCGAACTGCCTGTCAAATCGCCAGCCGGCAACGACTGCCAGATATAGTCTAATCTCCACGAAAGTTAATCCTCAGCCCAGCAGCAGGTGAGGTTTCATGTCCATAAAGTAAATCAAATGATAAAATTTAACATGGCTCTAATCCCCTTACCGGTTGCAGATTATTAAGAAAGGAGAACACCAAAATGATCAATTCAATCAGTCAAAGTGGTAATGCTTCCAGTATTTGGCAGGCATATCAAACCAAACAAGCTGCCTCCAAAGAAACCAGCGATACGAGTGAAACCGGCCAAATCGATGGCTCGATGCCGCCACCACCAAAAGGTCCACCACCTAATGTCAGTGCAACATCCGAATCAGCAGATTCTTCATTGACATCGGAACAGGAAGATTTAATCAGTTCGATTCTAGAAGAGTATGATGCTTCCTCACTAACCGAAGAGGATGCTACAGCCATCATTACAGCGTTGAAAGAAGCCGATATTACACCAAGCAGCGCCTTAGCCGACGCAATTAAAACCAACGGCTTTGATCTTCAGGAAATTCAAAACCTCGTTCCCATTTCTGAAAGCCTTCCAAATGGCGGTATTTCGCAAAATTACATGCAGATCCGTGAAACAATGGGTAGCTTAAGTATACTAGATGATACCCAGTTGAGTCAAACCCCGAAAACGAACCAACAATTACTTCTCCAACAATACCAAGACAGTCAAAATACCAGTGCAACGAGTCAAGTGAGTATGGATGTCCTTGCATGATATGGATTAATGATGCATTATCCGTGTCATTACCCTTAACCTCATCTCAGCGATAGTGAGTCAGCCGTTTCTGGTGACTTTGCCCTGTCTATTTCGCGTAGAAGTTGCGTCAATAAAAAATTTACTTTATTTTTCTAAACCTTAGAAACAGTTGTAGTTAAAAACATCTCTGGCAGATTTTCTGCCAGAGGTTTTTAGATCGACGATATTTAAAACCGCTTCATCGGAGCTCTTTGGAAATAGTGTAACATTTTATTACCACCAATAACAGGATTAAATGTATAAAAAGCGGCCAAATGGGTGGCAATGGATCTTTTGAGTGTGCCTCACACCTGTGCCTAAGTTAGTCCGGCAATCTGGCAAACTTTAAATTTTTGTTTCTTTTTAAGCGTTCCAGTGCTATAATCATGAGAACAGATAACTACCGGTTTCGATTACAATTCTATCTTCATGATCACAGCGTATTGCCCCAACATAAACAAATTTGAAGCTGACATGAATACTAGAAAGGAACCATAACCCGATTATTTTTAGAGAGGCAGAATTCTTTGATTAAAATGATAAAAAGTAGACAAAATCAAATTATCTTTCAGTTATGTACCATTCTGGTTATTGTCGCCATGGTAATGGCGGCTGAACTAACCGGAGAAAATGAAATCATTTTTCCTGAGGTTGCCGCATTGGCAATCGGAAGTTTTTTAACCCCAAAGCTTTTCTGGAAGACCAGTTATATAAGAATGATTCTATCGATTCAATTGTGTGCAATCTTTGGTGTCCTAATCGTCAGGTTTGTACCATTTCCTTTATGGACACAGGTTGCCATTGCTTATGCAATTGGTCAGGTGATCTTTCTATGTTCACGAACAACCTTGGCGCCAATGATTTCCGCAATTGTCCTACCAGTGTTGTTGCAAACAGATAGTGTCATCTATTTGATATCCGCCTTTTTATTGACTACGGCTATCGTATGTCTGCGAAAACTATTAGAGCAAAGGCATCTCAAAGAAGTGAATAGCTATGAGATACAACCGCTGCCAGAAAAAAGAACGCTTATCGCAGCCGTATTTCGAGTAATATTTGTCGCGTTGTTTGCAGCTGTTTGCCTGAAACTCGATTTAATGTTCTGTCTTGCACCGCCACTGTTAGTTGCGTTTACCGAACTTACTAATAAAAAATGTCCGGCTGGAAAGAGAAGATTCGAAGTTATCATACTCGTAACATTATGTGCGATGGCAGGCGTAATCTGCCGGTATTTCATTCATATGCAACTCGGTTTTCCGCTTACCGTTGCCGCACTGATCACCACTATTTTAATTATTTTACTCGTCCAGTCTTTTCGGTTATACTTTCCGCCGGCGGGTGCGATGGGAATTCTTGCCATGCTGATTTCAGAAAGTGCCGTTTCGCTATACACATTACAGGTATTCACAGGCATCTCTGTGTTGACAGTAATTTCCCTGTTCTGGACGGTATTTGATACCGCTCGGGAAACAATAGTTAGCGACTAGATCTAAAGAAAACTTGAGGATTGGTACAAAGTTAAGGGTGACCAGGCACCATGGGCTAAATGCAGGCCCGATCGCTCCAGGGCTGATAGCGCTTAGCGAACAGCTTTATGTCGTCCATTTGCACATACCACGCATTCGTTTAATCAATTCTAATGGAACTATTGTATTATTTAATGACGCTGAGGGAAAGCTTTTCTCAGCGTTTGGGCAAAAAAACAACTCACCGGATCGACACCTGTGAGTTGTAAAAAAATGGTTCGGGCTATATCGCTAATTTTAGAAGGGTTTGCTTCCGGGACTGATTGCTACATATGCTCCAGCAGCTGAATCTTCAGTCCATTGGGATCGGTAATAAAGAGGTACTTGATATGCGGCGCAGGTTGAAACGGGTCACTATGCAAGATACCTTTTTCTGCTAACGCTGCCATGGTTTGCTCTAGTGATGCGACTTCAAACCCCAGCGAAATGTTGGCATCAATGCTTGCCGCCGGGATGGTCTTATTGTAAATCAGTTCCAGTTTGGTTTCGCCATCACCTAAAAAGGCCAGTTCTAGATCTGGTCCGGCCGGCCTACGGCTGTTCACCGTCAAACCCACAATATCGGTATAAAATCGGATCGATTCATCCATATCTTTGACGGTAACTGTTACCCATGAAAATTTCATAACTTTCTCCTTTTTTAATCTAAAATTTTGGTTTTATCAGTTGTTTAAGGTATTGTAGCATAAAATCGGATCGGGTAAAAGAGGATCGTCCAGGCCATATTATCGTAATCTCCCCCGGATCAAAAAACCGCCGGTTTCTGTGGCCAGTCTAAAATTAAGTGTGCCTGTGAAACCTCCGAAAAAAGGCTGTTAAAAAGCAGGATTGCTTAAATAATGAATGAATATTCGCAAAGATTAACGATAATGATCAGCCGAGTAAGACACTTTTTATCAAAAGCTTAGAAAATCCTACGGA
>JAQUWM010000107.1 GCA_028692885.1 Acetobacterium sp.
TCTTTAATCTCTTCAAACCGCTGAATCCGGGCTTTCTGCTTGGTGGTTCGGGCTCGGGCGCCGCGGCGGATCCAGGCCAGTTCCCGACGATAGAGGTTTTGACGTTTTTCTTCGATGGCGGTTTGGGCTTCGCGGCGGTTGGCCTTCTGTTCTAAAAAGTCGGAATAGTTACCGCTATACTCATAGAGGTTGCCCTGATCCAATTCAATCGTTTTGGTCACCACCCGATCGAGAAAATAGCGGTCATGGGTAACCATCAGCAGCGCTCCTTTACGGTTTAACAGGTAATTTTCCAGCCAAGCGATCGTATCATTATCCAGATGATTGGTTGGTTCATCGAGAATTAGCAGATCGCAAGGGGTCAGCAAAGCCGAAGCCATCGCCACCCGTTTGCGCTGACCGCCGGACAGCTGGCCAATTTGTTTATGGTAATCGTGAATGCCTAGCTGCGAGAGGATCGTTTCTACCTGCGATTTCAGGTTCCAGAGGTTTTCGTCATCGATGCGCTGGGACAGTGACATCAGCCGTTTTTGCAGGACGGTATCCTCCGCGGCGTTTTCCAGGGCGGCGAGGGTGGATTCATAGTCGCGAACCAAGTTCATTTCCGGTGAGTTCGCTGAAAAGACCTGAGAAAGCACCGTGGTAGCCGGGTTAAGATCCGGGTCCTGGGAAAGAATTTCGATTCGTTTGGTGCCGAAAAATTTAACCTCGCCGGCATCTGGACTATCGAGATTTCCAATAATCCTCAACAGTGAGGTTTTTCCTGACCCATTGACACCAATCACCCCAATCTTATCGGTGTCGGCGATGGAAAATGAGATATCGTGAAAGAGGGTCTTCACCCCATAGGTTTTTTTAAGATTTTCAATACTGGCAATATTCATAGACTCGTCCTTTGTGTTTTCATTTTGCTATATTTTATCATAAATGAAGAGGATCTTGGAATAACTTTACAAAAAGTCCTGAAAATAGTATCATGTAAATAAGTTGAATTAAATAGTTTAACGTTGGGGCAATTCGTGATACCCAAGGGGGTAAACCTGCGCCCGCACACGGTGCAATTGCCAGTTCAATTTGTAACAGTCTGAGTCAACTTATTTAGAAACAAATTATAGCAACGAAAAAAGGTGGAGTGAATCAATGATATGGGATAAAACCATTTTTATAGCAAAAAGTGCTGACGTTGTGGGAAAAGTTAAACTGGGGAAGTTTGTCTCAGTATGGTTTCAGGTAGTGCTCCGGGGTGATGTCGACAGTATCACCATTGGCGAGCGAACCAATATTCAGGATGGCACCGTGGTTCATGTCGCGGCGGGTTATCCGACAGTTATCGGCGCCGGGGTGAGTATCGGCCACAATGCCATTATACATGGCTGCGAAATCGGTGACAATGTGCTGGTGGGGATGGGTGCGATTATTTTAAACGGGGCAAAAATTGGCGACAATTCGATTGTTGGAGCCGGCTCGCTGGTGACCCAGGGAAAGGTGTTTCCGCCGAACTCACTAATCATCGGCAGCCCGGCCAAGGTCGTCAGAGTGCTGAAATCGGAAGAAATTCAGAGCATCCGGGACAATGCTGAAGAGTACCTGGAAACGATGAAGGGCTATCTGTAAGCGACTACGAAACGTTTTATCGAAATAAAAAAAGACTCAATGAGTCTTTTTTTGTTTTTAAAACTTGACGGGTTTTAGACGAAAGCGTTCCAGTGGTTTGTGCAGAACTGTGACCAGTACAATCCCGACCACACCCTGAAGAGCACTAAAGGGCAGGTTCACCAACGGGCCGGCAACGTTGCCGTACATGATCACTTCGGAAACGAAATAAACAGCGGTCATGGCAATCACGGCGGGAAAAGCGAAGAACAGCAGATTCTTTTCCGGAAAACGTTTCATCAGATAGCCGAAAATAAAGGCCATCGAGCCTTTGGCAATAAAGGTGGGCAGCACATAGGCGCCGTAACCACCGAAGTAGTCGGCACTGGCCGAACCGATCCCGGCGGCAATCAGACCACCCCAGGGGCCTAAAATATAAGCGGATAAAAGAACGGCGCCATCACCGGGATGAATATAACCCGTGGGCAGAGGGATCTTCACCAGCGATGTCATCACAAAGGTGAGTGCCATCATTAACGCCGTATAGGTGATTTTTTTGGTTTGATCATTCATCAATAGGTACCTCGATTCTAAAAAATACTAAGCCGACGATAAACTGCAGGCTTTCTAAAATTATCTCATAGTTGTTTTAAAAATCAAGGGTTTGAATCGGGTGATTTTTTTGCAAATCTGAACCCATCAGACCTGTTCGATAAAGATATTGACGGCACTGTTGCCGGGCAGGTCGGTTTTATCCGGGTTGTTGGGTGAAACTGAAATGCTGATGGTATAACCGCTGACGGTTCCCTTCAGGTTGGTTGTTTCGGAAACGACTTCTTCGGTATAATCTGGAGCACTGGCGAGCAGGTTCTGATAAAAAACAAGAAGCTCATCGGTGGCATAATCAGAAACATAAGAAGTTTTCCATCCCGGTTGTCCGGAAACGCCGGTAATCTGTTGGGACTGAGAAAGACTGGTTACACCATAGAGGGGCACCATCTGGCTGGGATAATTGCCAGCCAGGAGATTGGCTTCGTCAACATAGATTTCGGCGCTATTCTCCTCGATGACAGTCTGCATTTCCGGGGGAACGACAATAGCAGTGGTGGCCGTTGTATCCGGCTGATTGTTTTTTATTGGTTCCGGTTCCTTCGTTTCAGTTGTTTCAGCAGCAGAGGTGGTGGTACTGGTTTCTTTAGTCATTGTTTTTTCATCGCTTAACAGCTTTGGCATCACCAGGACAGCGCCAGTAATAAGAACCCCAATCAGTAAGACCGAAAGCATGACATAACGTATTTTCATAATAAACTCCTTTGGATGCAATCAGCAAGTCAGTGAGAAACGGTGCCGATAGGACCCGGCTATTTCCCGATGAGCTCTGATTACGAATTGGATGATTGCTATCATTATAACCGAGATTCTTAATTTTTAGAATAAAGATTTCAAAAAACTTGATTTTATTAAAGATATTGGATAGAATATACACTAAACCTTTTTACTTTTAAATCGTTATAAATTAATAAGAACATAAATGTCAGGATAAGGACGCTGTGGGGAAGGCTTTAACAGAGAGATAATCATTATGGTGAAAGATTATTAAAAGATACCTTAGGGAGATCACCTTTGAACAGGATTTCTGAACCCTGGTTAACCATCGGTTAAATCAGACTAGGAAAGCCCGGGGAATCGTTAACTTCATAGAGTGGGCAGTCTTCTGCCAACTTGGGTGGTACCGCGATTTTTCGTCCCTTGGATTTTTCAGGGGGCGTTTTTTGTGTTGGTGCGGTTTGGTAGCATCGTCGGGCACATTTATTTTAGAGCAGTTATGGTAAAAGATTTTATTGTTAAGCATTTAATTCAAAACATAATAAATCAGAGCATTTATTTAGAGCACTTAATTTAATGAAAGAGACTTAATGGAGGTAGAAATTTGGCACAATTTAAAACATTAATAGAAGGAAAAATCGGCGACCGCGAAGATGCGATCTCAAAACAGTGGGAAGACATGGCGCTGTTGCAAAAAACCATCGATAACCGGGCGGGACAAGAGAACTTTGTCTTTTATGAAGGCCCTCCCACCGCCAACGGCCGTCCCGGGATCCATCACGTGCTGGCCCGAACCCTAAAAGATACGGTCTGCAAGTACAAGGTTATGGATGGTTACCGGGTGCTTCGTAAAGGCGGTTGGGATACCCATGGTCTGCCGGTAGAAATCGAAGTGGAAAAACAGCTGGGATTGTCCAGCAAACCGGAAATTGAAGCCTATGGCATCGATAAGTTCAACGAAAAATGTAAGGAATCGGTTTTCAATTATGAAAGTCAGTGGAAGGAAATGAGCCGTAAAATGGGTTATTTCATTGACATGGAAGATCCCTACATCACCCTGGATAACAATTATATCGAAACCGTCTGGTGGATTCTGGATAAGTTTAATAAAGAGGGCTTTCTTTATGAAGGTCACAAGATCATGCCCTATTGTCCGCGTTGTGGCACCGGTCTGGCCTCCCATGAGGTTGCTCAGGGTTATCAGGAAATCAAAAGCAATACCGTGGTCGCCGCATTTAAACGCAAAGATGCCAACGAATACTTCCTGGTCTGGACGACCACTCCCTGGACTCTGGCCGCCAATGTGGCGCTAGCCGTTCACCCGGATGCCGATTATATCAAAGCCCGCAGCAATGATGAAGTCTATATCTGTGCCAAGGTGTTGGCGCCCAAATTACTGGGCGAAAACTATGAAATTATCGAAGAAATGAAGGGGTCAGCCCTGGAATACGTCGAGTATGAACAGCTGATGCCGTTTGTGACGCCCGATAAAAAAGCTTTTTTTGTCACTTGTGCCGACTATGTCACCACCGAAGATGGGACCGGGATTGTTCATATCGCCCCCGCTTTTGGGGAAGATGACTATAAGGTTGGTCGTCAGTACCATCTGCCCGTGCTGCAACCGGTGGCCGAGGATGGGAAATATACCGACACCCCCTGGAAGGGACAATTTGTCATCGATGCCGATCTCGATATCATCAAATGGCTAAAAGCCGAAGGCAAACTGTTCAAAAAAGAAAAGGTACTTCATAATTATCCGCATTGCTGGCGCTGTAAAACTCCGTTGCTCTATTATGCCAAACCAAGCTGGTATCTCGAAATGACCAAAATTAAGGATACCCTGATTGAAAACAATAATGGCGTCGAATGGTACCCGGACTTTGTCGGCGAAAAACGTTTCGGCAACTGGCTGGAAAACCTCAACGACTGGGCGATCTCCCGTAGCCGCTACTGGGGAACACCGCTGCCAGTCTGGCGCTGTGACGAATGCGGTAAGCTGGAAACTGTCGGTTCCCGCAAAGAACTGGTTGATCGAGCCGTTGAAAAAATCGATGAAAGCATTGAGTTGCATCGCCCTTATGTCGACGATGTTCATTTCACCTGTCCCGATTGCGGTAAAACCATGACTCGGGTCAAAGACGTCATCGACTGCTGGTTTGATTCCGGCTCGATGCCCTTTGCCCAATATCACTACCCGTTTGAAAATAAAGAATTATGGGAAGAACAATTCCCGGCCGATTTCATCTGCGAAGGGATCGACCAGACCCGCGGCTGGTTCTATTCATTGCTGGCGATTTCCTCCTTTGTGACCGGCAAAGCGCCCTACAAAAAGGTGTTGGTCAATGACCTGATTCTCGATGCTGAAGGACAGAAGATGTCTAAAACCAAGGGCAATACCGTTAATCCTTTTGAAATGTTTGAAGAATACGGGGCTGATGCCCTGCGCTGGTATCTGCTTTATGTATCACCAGCCTGGACCCCGACCCGTTTTGATGTCAAGGGGATCAAAGAGGTGCAAAGCAAATTTTTTAACACCCTGAAAAATACCTATCATTTCTTTGCCCTTTACGCCAATACCGACAGCATTGACCCAAGAGAGTTCTTTGTGCCCTATGCCAAGCGGCCCGAAATTGATGCCTGGATCTTGTCCAAATATAATCGCCTGGTCAAAGAAGTTAGAGAAGAAATGGAAGTCTTTGATTTAACTAAAGCAGTCAAGAAAATTCAGAACTTTGTCAATGAAGATTTATCCAACTGGTATATCCGCCGGAACCGTCGCCGCTTCTGGGGAACCGAACTGACTGAAGACAAAAAAGCCGTTTACAATACTACCTGGGAAGTGCTGGAAGGGGTGGTTCGTCTCTGTGCTCCTTTTGCGCCCTATATCACCGAAGAACTGTATCAAAAGCTGACCGACGGTGTTTCCGTCCATCTGGCTGATTACCCGCCCGTAAATGAAGAGCTGATTCAGGATGCCATTGAAGAACCGATGGATCTGGTTCGGGAACTGGTGAGCCTCGGCCGGGGCGCCCGGGAAGAAGCGCAGATTAAGGTCCGGCAACCGCTGTCAAAGATTATTGTCGATGGCAAATACCGCGAAACGCTCGGCGATTTATGTGTCCTGATTGAAGAAGAATTGAACATTAAACAAGTCGCTTTTGAAGATAACCTCAGTGACTTTATGAACTATGCTCTGAAACCGGACTTCAAGGTGGCCGGCCCGATTTTGGGCAAAAATGTCAAGCTGCTGGGCAAGGCCCTGGCCTCGGTGGAAGCCAGTGAGGTAGTGGCCAAGCTCGAAGCTGACGGTAGCTTTGTGATTGAGTTGGATGGCGAAAGCCTTGAACTGCGCAAAGACTTCATCGATATCCGGATTTCGGCCAAAGAAGGCTTCAACGTGCAGATGTTTAATAACAAGTTTATCATCCTCGATACCAGCCTGAATCAGGATTTATTAGACGAAGGCTGTGCTCGGGAATTTGTCTCCCGGATTCAGCAGCTGCGAAAATCCAACGGCTACGAAGTCATGGATCGTATCGATATCACCTACAGCAGTGATGAGCAGATGGATCGGGCGATTCGAATCTATACTGATTTCATTAAAACCGAAACCCTGGCTGATACGATTACGGTCAAAGCCGGTGTGGGCGAAGTGTTTAACTTGAATGGCCATGATACCGGGATTGAACTGATGAAAAAATAAACAAAAAATAACAAACAAACCCCAGTTAAGCATCCCATGCTATACTGGGGTTTGTTTTGTTATGAAGCATTTACGGGGTTTCAAACTGCGGATAATACCCCAGAAACTGAAAATATTCGGCCTTTTCCTGAATAATCGGCAGCAGGTTGACCAGCGTGTTCTGGGAAATGTTGCCGGTAAAATCGATAAAAAACAGATATTCCCAATTCTCTTTTAACAGTGGGCGGGATTCGATCTTACATAAGTTTAAGGAAAACACCGAAAAGATCCCGATGATTTCATACAACGCTCCGGGACGATGGGGCAGATGAAAGGCAATGCTGACCCGAGTGGGATTCTCAAACAGTTCAA
>JAQUWM010000108.1 GCA_028692885.1 Acetobacterium sp.
TACATAAGAGCAGTCTGCCGATTAAAACCTTGCTGTTGGATCAAACCATTATGACTGGAATCGGCAATATCTACGCCAATGAAATCTGTTTCGCGATGAAAATGGATCCCACCACCCCCGGGAAACGGATCAGTAAAAAGCGGGTTGCTGAATTAATCGCCGTATCGAAAGAAATTCTGGAGCAGGCCATTGCCCAGGGTGGAACAACGATTCACTCTTTTGACGCCAATGGTATTACCGGCTTGTTTCAGATGCAGTTACAAGTTCACACCCAAAAAATTTGTCAGCTATGCAATGGCCCCATCACCAAGGAAATGGTTCGCGGCCGAGGTACCTATTATTGTCCGCAGTGCCAGAAAAAGAAGGGTTAGACACCATCGAAAAAGTCGCAGCAGGGATCGCTCTATTCCTGCTGTCATCCTTTTGGCTTCACAATAATTCGAAACCGCTGAAAGAATGATCCCAATGGAAAGAAATACCATATTTATTTTGATTTTCATAAACTTACCTCAATTAGTTCCACTCTTTTTTATTTTATCCCTTCTTATCCTCAATTAACCATCGATTATCGGGATTTTTCGGTTTATCGGATCATTTTATTTTGGGTTTATTTCTTGGCCGACACGCCTTTCATTTTCCCGAAGCACGGCTTTATCGATGGTTCGCGACTTTTTTCCGATCAGTCGCAACAGCGTCAAGATAGCGCCAACAAAACAGATCACTGCGGCCGTCATATAGACAATGCTCATCCCTTTGATAAAGGCGCCATTCTGGCCAACTACATAATCCGTCACACGATAACCCAGCTCCCCACTCATACTGCCGTAAAGCAGAGTGGTAGCCAGGGCAATCCCACCGACCATACCCATATTTCGGACCAGCGCATTGATACTCCCGGCAATCCCCAGCTGATGCCGGCCGACGGTTGACATGATCAGCGAATTATTTGGCGATTGAAACAAGCCCATCCCCACTGATAAGACGACAATAAAGATAACCATGGTCATCAGGGTCGACTGTTCCGTCAAAGTGGACATCAAAAACAAACCCAGACTGATCAGCAGCAGGCCGATGAAGGTTAACAATTCCGATCCGATTTTGTCGGATACATGACCGCTGACCGGTGCCAGCACGGTTAGAATCAAGGGGAAAATCATCATAATCAGCCCCGCCTGTTCCGGGCTATAGACCATCACATCCTGAAGATAGAATGGTTGGATAATGCTGTTGCAGAAAAGCCCCACAAAGGTAATAAAGGCGCAAAATATACTCAGAGAAAATAATTTATTCTTAAAAATATCCAATGGGATCAGCGGGTTTTCACGTTTTTGCTCAACCAGAATAAAGGCGACAAATGATAGGATCGAGACGATAAAACCAGTTAGGATCAGTGGATTGGCAAAACCCAGACTGGGCACCTGCCCCAGAGCTACAAATAATGGCACAATACTGAGCATAAACAACGCCGCACCCACTACATCTAACCGAACCGTCGCTTTCTTATTGCTTCGCGGCAGCAGCTTGATGGCAAAAAATAAGACTACCACACCCACCGGAACATTGATCAGAAAGATATATTGCCAACTGGAGACACCCACAATGATCCCTCCCAAACCAGGACCAACCAGTGATCCCAAGGCCACTGATGTGCCAGTAAAACCCAGCGCCTTGCCCCGCTCAGTCGCCGGAAAAACTTGAGTAATGATCCCTTGATTGTTGGCCATCGTTGCAGCAGCACCAACCGCCTGAACAATCCGGGCGCCGATAAGCACCGGAAAGGCATTGGTGATTCCGCAAAGCAGCGATCCCAGCGTAAACAGCGCAATTCCGAAGCTAAAGATCCTGGTTTTGCCCAACACATCGCCCAGTTTTCCAAAGATCAGGATGATCCCGACAATTACAATTAGATAACTGGTCACCACCAACTGAATCTGGGATGTATCAACATCCATCGCCCGAGCCATCTGGGGTAGAGCGACATTGACAATGCTGCTGTCCAGGGTGGCCATAAAGGTCGACATAACCACAATTAGCAAAATCGGCCATTTATTTTTCTGATCGGTTTTTTCCATGGTTTCTCCCTTTTATACGCTATCCAAGTCGTTTTAACCCGGCCGCATCGAGGAGACGATTCACCAGATCGCTGCCGATGCCGATAACGGTTTCCTCATGAGTGAAATCGGTGATTTTTTCGTCAAAAAGAATCGTGACCTGGGCGGGCAGTTCATCGTCGCCATCCCAAAACAGAAATCGGATTGGCATGCAGACAAATGCCATCGCCTGAAACCCGGCGTCTGAATTAGGCAACCGTTCAAAGCCCAGTTTTTCTGCAGCTTCAATCAATTGCTGAGTTTTGCCTTCAAATGCTTTGGCAAAAGGAATCAGGGTTGATTTTTTAAAGGCCGGACTAAACGGCGCTGCACCCCGGAGTTCGTGAAGAGGAATAAAATTCCCGGAATTTCGAGGCGCTTCTTTTGAGAAATAAAATAAGTGATAGATGGCTGATTGGGTATAAAAATCCAACGCTTCTTCTGGTTTATCAACCCGGATGATACTGGCATCGGTTCGGTTAATTTCGTAATCAACACCAAAGTAATTGATCGGAAGATTATTCTCATTGTATCCGGGCAAACCCAGGGCAGCATAGCGTTCTTGGTAATCAAACTCCAGCGCCTTTAATCGCCAGTATTCGCACACTTTTTTGTAATTATCTTGTTCCATGTCCATCTCTCTTTCTTATCTTTCACTTCACAAATGGATAAATGGCATTCATCCACTAAGTATCTTCAATAAATAAGTGTATTAACAATTATATTAGTTTTTTATTTCTCATTTGTCAATAAAAATGACCCTGTCGATCATCCTACCTGTACCAGCAACGCTTCGCCAAATAAATAAAAAAACAGCCGACTGATATAAAGTCGGCTGTTTTTTTATTTGGGTGAGGTGGATGTTATTACCTTAATAATTTAATCCATGAACCTTAAAATAAAGTTGAAAAAGAAAGCTGTCTTCTAAAACTTAATCAAACAACCTTGTCGATCAGGGGAAAATTCCTTTGATTTCTTCGGCATAGATCAACCGTTTTAAGGCAATGATATAGGCTGCCATCCGCAAGGAACAGCGGGATTGTTGGCTTTCTTCGATAATCTCGATAAACGCGGCCGACATAATTTTTTCCAGCGTTTTATTGACCTGATCCCGATTCCAGGTTAAGATCTGAATATTCTGGACCCATTCAAAATAAGAGACAATGACGCCGCCGCTGTTGGCAAAGATATCCGGTACCAGTACGATGCCCCGTTCTTCCAGCAAGGCATCGGCGGCCACGCTGGTGGGTCCGTTGGCGCCTTCAATAATATAAGCGCATTGCAGCTTTTGGGCATTTTCAGCATTGATCTGATTCTCCAGCGCCGCCGGGATCAGCACATCACATTTGCAGGTCAGAACCGCTTCATGAGAAATATGGCTGACCCCCGCTTTCTGATAATCTTTTAAATGCTTGCCTTTAATCTCCAAAAACTCCGATATTTCATCAGCATCGAGGCCGTTTTCACAGTAGATGCCGCCGGAAACATCGCTTAAAGCGACTATTTTGCTACCCCGATGATAAAGGATCCGAGCCGCATTGCCACCAACATTACCCATCCCCGAAATCGCCACGGAGACATCCGTGAGCTGCTTGCCATCGCGTTCCAGAATCAGTTTGGTACTGATCGCCACGCCCCGACCAGTGGCTGAATTCCGTCCTTTCGAGCCGCCCAGTTCCAATGGCTTGCCGGTGACAACGCCGGGACAGGGCTTGCCTTTTAACATACTGTAGGTATCGAGAATCCAGGCCATCGTCTGGGCGTTGGTGTTGACGTCCGGGGCCGGGATATCAGTATCGGCACCGATCAGCGGTTCGATGGCAAAGGCGTAGCGCCTCGTCAATTTGCGCAGTTCCCGTTGGGACAAGTTATCAGGATCGACCCGCACCCCACCTTTAGCCCCGCCGTAGGGAATATTGACCACCGCACATTTTAACGACATCCAGGTTGCCAGAGCCTTTACTTCATTGAGGTTACAATCTTGATGAAAGCGGATCCCACCTTTAAAGGGTCCCCGGATATTGGAGTGCTGGACCCGATACCCTTCAAAAACCTGCACTGTTCCATCATCCATTTCTACTGGCAAATATACCTTTGTTTCCCGTTGGGGATTCTTGATAATATCAAACATATATTGATTCATCCCACCAATTTCCATTGCCTCTGTCATCACATCTACCACGTTCAAATATGGATCATAGCATTCTCTCATACAAATATCTCCTGTTTATGATTTGTTGCGGCACATCAACTGAAAACAATCATAAACTTAAAGCATTTACATTGTCAACCATTCAATATAAAACGATGATACTTAATTATTTTAAGTGTATCCACCTAATTTAAAAAGTTTTTTCGCTTTTGAACTTAATTTAATTATGCTACAATAGTGTAACGAACATCAGCTTTTTACATCAACAATGCATTTTCAATTATTTTCAAAGATGTCAGGAGATTAATACTATGAAAAACAAGTTACTGGATGCCATCGATCTGCAGATATTAAATCTGCTCCAGAAAAACGGCCGGATCTCAATCAAGGAACTGGCCGCCCAGGTCTATCTTTCATCACCGGCAGTTTCTTCCCGGATTGAGCAATTGGAAAAAAACAACTATATTTGCGGTTATCAGGCGGTGGTGAATCCCATCAAAATGGGCTATCATATCAAAGCTTTTGTCAATCTCGAAGTGGAGCCGGTCTGCAAAAAAGAATTTTATCCCTACATTCAGACCTGCAACAACGTCATTGAATGCAATTGTGTCACCGGTGATTATTCAATGTTGCTGGAAGTTCTTTTCCCCAGCACCAGCGAATTGGATGGCTTCATCGGCGAGCTACAACGATTCGGCCGAACCAAAACACTGATTGTCTTTTCGACTTCGGTGGAGCACCGGGGGATTGAGTTTTCGCTGGTGTAAAGACTTCGCGAACTTTTGAGGTACATTGCATTATCTTTTGCTAATCCCTTGCGACTCTTTACGAGATACCAATTCAGAAGCGATCTAAGAAGACTTTTTCGATTCATTCTGCAGCAGCTTATTTAAGCAGCATCTTATTTACCACATTAATCAGCACCACGGCACTGGTCAGCTATTACCATCACTGAAGCTAAACCGCTGGTCATCTTTGGCGTCTCTGCCAGATTTAATTTGACTCCCGGTAGTTGTTCCCGATCTGCTAAGGTGCTGTCAAAGACATCAATTTTTCGCGACATATTTTTATCCTGATTCGAATTTTATATAAAAAAAGCGCCCTCCTCATCTCAATCAGAGACGAAAAGGGAGCTTTCCGCAGTACCACTTTTATTCATACAGACGACTGTATGGACTTTATCGATGCCCTTTATTCTGTCTTTGGCTACTGCATTTTTTTCTGAATAATCATCGGGAAGTGCCTAACTGAACATGTCATCTCCGCTTTTGAACCCAAAAGCAGGATGAAAATCAAATTTTACAGCGCCGATTGCGATATCGTTTCCAACCGCTTTTTTTATCCGGGCAATACCGTCATTTCCAAATCCGGCACATAACTCTAACGCGTTACATCCCTTTGCCACCATTTCCACGGCCACTTTTTCTGCTTCGTCATAGTCCGCACAGCCGACGACATTCATATTAATTTCTTCTGATGGAATAAAGGCTCTGTTGATTTTCGAATCCAAACCAGGGGCTACATAAATAAATGCACATTCAAATTTCATGTTTATCCTCTTTTCTGTAAAATAAGTTTATTCAATTGAAAAACTATATCACAAATTTGTCGTCGCTGTCAAATACTATCCACACCCTTTCCACCGTCTAATCAGTGCCAAAAAGCGGATATCCAGCACCTTAGCTCTTGATCTTCCCGGTTATGCTTCGCTGGCCTGTTCTGCCCAAACTGAAATCGATCCTGGCGCACATAAAAATACACCGATCCCATCCTCATTAATTGTCACCGTTTCTTCCCGATTACCTAAATAGTCGACATAATCTTTTCCAATATGTTGTTTCCCGATGTACATATCTTTATAACCTTCGTCACTATTTGTCAGTAAAACGGCCATGCCCCCGGGATGCTCTTCGTCACCTTCTCGGGTCCAGCCGATACAGTTGGGATGATCTAAGTAATCCTTTTGTTTGCCATAGGCATAATTCATCCGTAAAGATAACAATTTATCAATTAAATCCTGTTTTCCCTGAATCGGATTTTCTCCCGAAATACCATAGTAGTCTCCATAAAAAACGCACGGCAACCCGCTTTCACGCAATAATATCATCCCATAAGCAAGTGGCTTGAACCAGTCATCTACCCATGATTCGAGGGCTTGTGATGGTTGCGAATCATGATTATCGACAAAGGTTACCGCTTTTGTGGGATTATTCTCCATCAATGTATTATCAAACATTTTACTCATATCGAAACTGTTTCCGGATTGGCTTGCTTCGGAAAAATTCATATGCAACGAAACATCAAACAAATCCACATTGCATGCTGTCTCGACAATATAATCTTCCAATGTTGAGTAGTTCGGCTTCCAATATTCGCCCACCACATAAAAATCATCACCCTTTTTTTCGCGGATATTTTTAATAAACTCATCAATAAATTGACTATCAATATGTTTAACCGCATCCAAACGAAAACCATCAACGCTCGTTTCATTGACATACCATTCACTCCAACGTTTTACCTCATCTTTTACATCAGGATGTTCATAATCAACATTGGCATACATCAGATAATCATAATTGCCATATTCAGAGTCGACCTGATCATTTTCCGCCCAACCTTTAGCGATTCCTTTAATCATATAGATCGCCTTTTTCCCATTTTCCTGATTAAAATCGGTTCCTGAAAAATGGGTCCAATTCCATTCGAATTGAGAGTATTTGCCCTGT
>JAQUWM010000109.1 GCA_028692885.1 Acetobacterium sp.
CGGAAACTCATATTTGATATAGTAAAAATGGGTATTGGAGGAATTGAAGTATATTATCCGCAGCACAACGAAAATCAAATTGAAAAGTTTTTGGAACTGAGCGCGGAATATCATTTGTTGGTTACCGGAGGTTCTGATTACCATGGCAACAGCAACGACAGCCTGCGCAACAGCCTGGGCTGCAGCTTTATAACTGAAGATTTAACGGCAAAAATATTGGCACATAAAACTAAAGGTTAAACGAAATTGTTAAAATATTTATAATCATGCAGGAATTTTTACTACCTTTGTAGAATAAAAAGAAAAAGCTAATATGTTCTGCGAAAGGTAGGGAAAGAATGACTAAAAGCTTAAAGATATTGTGCCTGGCATTTATTATTACGCTGTTTACGGGGACAAGCCTAATGGCTGCCGAAACCACATATACTGTTAAATCAGGAGATAATCTATGGGCCATTGCCAAGAAATTTGGAACAACAGTTGATACTATAAAAAGACCAACCATCTTAATTCGGATGTGCTTAAAATTGGCACCAAATTAATCGTGCAAACAGCACCTGCCAACATTCCTCCTCAAATTGCCAACAATGATGTCCCTGCTCCATCACGGGCCGGGAATCCTTTGGATGGCACTAGAATAATTGAGAAAGCCCAAGAATATTTGGGAACTCCATATCGTTACGGCGGGACCGGCCCGGGTGGTTTTGACTGTTCTGGTTTTGTCCGTTACATATTTGCCCAATTTGATATTAATCTGCCGCATAATGCAGCAGCCCAGTACGGAAATGGGACTGAAGTCGGCAAGGCGGATCTGGCGCCGGGAGACTTGGTATTCTTTGCCTGCGGACGTGGCGGGATCGACCATGTAGGCATTTATTCCGGTGGTGATCAGTTTATTCATTCCAGTTCACCCCGCAGCGGAGGGGTAATATTCTCATCGCTTAGTTCAGGTTACTACGGTCAAACTTATGTGGGCGGGCGGAGAATATTACGTTAAAATCATGCTAATATTAAAATAGTTAACTAATTGCGGGGGTAAGATTGTGGAACAAAATATTGAAGAAATGTTTGGTATACCACCTACGGTTATAGGAAGCCAGGAGTGGCAGGAGTTAGAACAAAAGGAAAATACAATTGGCCCGGATAATTTGCTCACAGAAATAATTGAAAAGAAATTATGGAATAATGCCGAAATTATGTGGGTTATAAAAAGGCTCATATTTTTCTATGGCAAAAACGACAGCTTATTAAAAAAGGCTCCAACCGAAAGGTTGTTTGCCAATATTCTGGATATATTAAAAGTATTTTTCCTGGTATATGATATTAACGACCCTGATCTGGATGATAATATGCGTAGTTATGTATGCACAAAGTTGGCAGACTCAACTTGGGGTGTAAATTCGAGAACCAGGGATTATCTGTATAAATTAAAAAATCAGTAATGGGTTTAAGGCAAAAATGCTGTTGACCTCAATAAGTCAACGGCTTTTTTTATCTCTGAAAAATGTTACGGACCTAACTTTTAAGAATAATTCAAAAAAAATATGGAATTGAGGAGGATTTTTAAAACCCCTGTCGAAGTTGTGAGGAATAGAGATATGGAAATTATGGTTAAAAACGGTATAACGAGGCGAAAAGATGTCTCCTGCTTCTTTAAACGGTCGGGTTCTTATTAACAAAACAGGCGACGGGTTATAATCTTCCGCCTCGTTGTAGCGGTGTATTGAAACTGCTCCGCAGTTTCATTTCATGCTTAGAAGGATTTGTTTCAGGGGGGCAATCATGTCATTTGATAGTCGGGAAGCGAGTATTAGAAAAATTATTGATATGGAAGATAGAATATCCAAGTGTCAGCGGTGTGCGCATTTGAACCAATGTATTCTCAAACCTTCATTGGGTAAAGGGGAATTGGAACCGGAAGTAATGATGGTTTTTGAGTCGGATAACAATTTTACCAAAGACAGCAGCAGGTTGATTAGTCTGCGTAATTTGATAAAAAAAGAATTAAATATTAATAAGATTTATCATACATTTATGGTCAGATGTGAACCAAAAGTTTGCACGGTTAGGCAAAATTTAAATAATTTTACCGGCAATTCAAATTATAAAAAGCTTCTGGACCGGGAAAATAAGTGTTTGTTAAACTCGAAAGCCTGTTCGGGTATATCCGTAAAACCTACTGATGAAGAGATCATATTCTGCCTGCCGTTTTTATTGGAAGAAATGGTTATTTTGAATCCGCCTCATGTTATTCTTTTCGGGGAAAGGGTTATAGATTATGTCGCTAAATCGGTTGGTCAATATGAACTAAACGGCGATAGATATTTCAAAAAAAAGAATACGAATTTTTATTTAGTCAGCAGCGAGGAGAATTTTGATATTAATTCCTGTAATCAGCTTAAACCGCATTTCATACAACGAGTTTGAAGATAGGCCCCACGCTTCTTTAAACGTTGGGTTTCTATTAACCAAACAGGTGTCGGGGTTCTATTTCCTGCTGACTGAAACTTCTTCGCAGTTTCTTACCATGCTTAAAACCAAACAAATAATAATTAATAATTGTCTCAATGTTTACAAATAAGCTGTACCATTTAAATGATTTTGATGATATATTATAAATAAGGTGAAAATGGTATATAGCACTTCTTATCCAAAATATTTCCTGTGTTAATATAGCTTATTTATATACATGGTATTTTGCAGAGGAGGTGAAAGTGCAAGATATTCGAGTTTTCATCCTTATTAAGAGAGGAGAGAATGAATTATGGTCAACAAAGATAATGTAAAAAAGGCAATGGCAATGGGTGAGAGTTCTACGGAAAAATTGTGGGATATGTGGTTGGTAACACTGGGTAGTATGGCTTGGACTCAAGAACAAATTGAAAATATGCTAAGAAAATATTTGGATCAAAGAAAAACTGCCCGCGAGGAAACTACCAAGTTAGTCGAAGAGTTGATGACTCAGGCTAAAAAGAACCAGCAGCAGATGCAAAAGATGATGCAGGAAGCAGTTACTGCTACCCTGGAAAATGTTGATGTTCCCAACTTCACCTATTTTAATGATTTGAATAAAAAGTTTGAGGACCTGAACAAAAAAGCAGATAATTTATAAATCTGCTATTCAAGTAAAATAATATCCTACGTATGTAGCGGTTATGGCTAAAACCATAACCGCCTTGTGCATTAAACTCTATAGTATTGATCAGAGTTGAAAGGAGATCTTTAACGATGTCTGATGATGCAGGTAAAGTGAATCATTCACAGGATAAGGACAATAATATCCAAATGCCGGATTTTGCTGAGGTTTGGAAAGAAATGTACTTCAGCAATGAGAACGACTGGGCACGCGCCTTAAAAGGATTTATTGCCACGGAGACTTTTGTTTCTCTCCTGGACAAAACTCTGGAACAATACCTGGCTTATAACAAAGTATCCCGGCAGCAGATGGAAAAGCTCGCTGAAAAGGGCATCAACCCCACCAAGAAAGATGTTGCCCGAGTAGCTGAACTGGTTATTTCCATAGAAGAAAAAATAGATATGATCGAGTTTCAGATGTTTGATAATTTCCGCAAAATAACCGATAGCCTTTTAAAAATGGTGGATTATCAAGGTAAGGTTAAAGAGGAAATTGCATTGCTGAAACAAGAAATGGCACTGATCAACAGTAAACTGGACAAACTTGACGATAACCCCGAGGCAAAAAAACCTGGCAGACAGAGCAACAAGCAAGTTTCAGGAGAACCCAAAACCAGAAAAAGAAAGACTGATTTGCCTTAATCAACGAGAGGAGGGGCTATTAAACAATGATTGAACATATATACGATGAATTAAACGTCGGAGACATGGATTATGTCGAGAAAACGATAACTGAAACCGATGTCTATCAATATGCCGGCATAACCGGAGATTTTAGCTGGCTGCATGTAAATGAAGTGCGTTCCCGGCAGGGACATTTTAAAAAACGGGTTGTTCATGGTATGCTGCTGGTGGGATTGATCTCCAATGTTGTAGGCAATCGCATGCCAGGCGCAGGCACTATATATGAAAGCCAAAACATCAAATTCCTCTTGCCCTGTTTTATCAATGATACGGTAAGAGCGCAAACTGAAGTTATTGAGAAAATGCCGCGGGGCCGGGTCAAGCTTAGAACATCCTGTTTTAACCAGTATGGTGAATTAATTTTAGATGGCGATGCAATTGCCATCCCGCCACGCGAACATATAATAAAACCGGCGTCATATTGAGCATAAGTTTAGGAGGGGAATGATGAAGAAACCCTTATACTTGCACGCTTCAGCAGCAGAAGTAGGAACCGAACTGCAAAAGAGCTATGACCGGATGCTGGAAACCACCCGAAAGTGGATGGATATTCTCTTCTTTGATCCTCTACCCGAGACTGGACTCACACCCAAGGAAATTGTTTGGCGCAAGAATAAATGCCGCCTTTATCACTATGTCAACCCCAATGGCAGCAAACATAAAACTCCGCTTCTCATGTTATATGCTCTGATTAATAAGGCTTATATTCTTGATCTATATCCTGGTATGAGTTTGGTGGAATATCTGGTAAATGAAGGCTTTGATGTTTATCTTCTGGATTGGGGAGAATTTGACTGGGAAGACCGTGATATCGGCTTCCAGCAGATTGTGTCCGACTATGCAGCTCGCGCCGTCCAAAAAGTCTGTATGTTTTCCAATACAAACGAACTTAGTATTTTGGGTTACTGTATGGGTGGCACTATTGCAACCATGTATGCCTCGCTTTACAGCCAGCCCAAAGTTAAAAACATGATCTTTTTAGCATCACCATTTGACTTCCAGGATGCCGGTTTGTCCAGCATATGGCTGCAGTCGTCGCTTTACGATGTGGACAAGATTACCGATACATTCTATCTGATTCCCAAGGACTTTATTGATTTTGGAGTAAAAATGCTGAATCCCGTTAATAATTTTGTAGCCACCTATACCCGTTTATGGAAATCAATCGATGACGGAGTATCTATTGAAGCCTGGAAGGCCTTGAACAAATGGGTAAACGACAACATAAACTTCCCCGGCAAGGCTTATCGGGAATGGATTCAGTATTTATATAAAGAGAATAAATTAATTAACAATGAATTTATCATGCAGGGCCGGAAAATTGACCTAAGAGCTATCGATGCAGCCCTTTTGGTCTTGACCGGAGAAACCGACCATATTGTATTACCGGCGCAAAGCACGGCAATTATGGATGCTACTTCTTCCCGGGACAAAATCCACTGCAACTATAAAGTCGGACATGGCGGCCTGGTGTTTGGCAGCCGGGCTAAAAATGAAGTATACCCGGCGATTGCCAAATGGCTGGGAGAACGTTCATAACGAGAGGAAATGATGCCCCGCTCCGTTGCGGCGGTGTGTTGAAACTACTCCGCAGTTTCAAAGCAAATAGAGATTTATTGTAACGAAGGACCGGTCTTAAATGCCTGTCCTTCGTTCTTTTATGGCCTCTTTTTGAATAAGCATTGGTCAAAAAGGGTTAGGTGGAGGCATATAAATGGCAAATAATACCTGGTGTAGTATCGACATTGAAGAAGTATTGGCTATATTAAAAAGCAACCGGGAACAGGGTTTATCTTTTTATGAAGTTAAACATCGACAGGCGATGTATAACAATTTAATTGAAACCGAAAAAGGCAACAGCACCATCAAAATGTTTCTCGCCCAATTTACCGATACCATGGTCTTGGTTTTGCTGGGGGCAACGGTAATTTCCGGTTTGATTGGAGCCATGGCCGACGCTATAACCATTATGGCTATAGTAGTTTTAAATGCCATTCTGGGCTTTATCCAGGAATACAAAGCCGAACGCTCCCTGGAGGAGATTAAAAAGCTGACTTCACCGTTTTGCCTGGTTTTACGCGAAGGAAAAAGAACCAAAGTCCCCACTGCCGAGTTGGTTCCCGGAGATATAGTTATTTTGGAAACCGGTGACCGGGTTCCTGCCGATTTGCGGGTGCTGGAGAGTTACAGCCTGGAAGCCGAAGAATCGTTATTAACCGGTGAATCGCTCCCGGTGGAGAAAAAAGCGGTAAACCTTCTTGATGCCCGTACCAATTTAGCCGAACAAGTCAACATGGCTTTCATGGGAACTGCAATAAGCCGGGGGAGAGCCAAAGCGGTGGTCGTAGCCACTGGAATGGATACGGTGATGGGACAGATCGCCAAAATGATGAAAAATACCGAACGCTCCATGACACCTTTGCAGACCCGACTGGATCAGTTGGGCAAAATATTAATTGTAGTATGCCTGGTGGTTTGTGCAGTGGTCAGCATTTTGGGCATATGGCGCGGGGAATCGATTTTAGTAATGCTGATGGCGGGCATAAGCCTGGCGGTGGCGGCTATACCCGAGGGCTTGCCGGCAATAGTGACGGTAGTTTTGGCTTTGGGCGTGCAAAGGATGGCCAAGAGAAACGCTATCATTAGAAAACTGCCGGCAGTCGAGACCCTGGGCTGTACTACGGTGATTTGTTCAGATAAAACCGGGACCATAACCCAGAACAAAATGACGGCCCGGAGAATGGCTACCGCCGATATGGAGATAAATATTGAAGGTGACGGTTATCATCCGCAGGGCCGCTTTTTTTATTTGCAGCGGGTGATCAATCCGCTTGATTATCCGGCCTGTAAACGGATGCTGGAGATTGCCTTCAACTGCAACAATTCCCAAATCGAAAAAAACGGAGGAGTATATAAAATACAGGGCGACCCCACCGAAGCGGCTCTAATGGTTATGGCGCAGAAATCCGGAATTAAGGAAAGCTATCCCCGAATACGGGAAATTCCTTTTGACTCGGAGCGAAAATTAATGAGCACCATAGTTGAAACAGAAGGGGCACAATGGGTTTTGGTAAAGGGCGCCCTGGATGTTTTGATAAATTCATGCATCGGTTTGCTGACCAACAACC
>JAQUWM010000024.1 GCA_028692885.1 Acetobacterium sp.
GAGCTCAGTCAGATCTTTGGCAGCGCTGAAAACTAATCCATCGACCCATTGAAACTGCCAGTGGGTAACTCGATAGCTGCCCACTTTTGAACGCAAACGGCTGGTAAGTGCCAGACTTTCATTTTCCGCAGAGAGCTTTTTAATAGCCGGAACCAGGCTTGCCAGATCGTTGGGGTGGATAAAGTCAATCAACTTTTTACCGAGCAGTTCCGGGATCAGGTAGCCCAGTTTGGTTTCCCAAAGCGGATTTGTCTTCATAATAATACCTTGTTCATCAGTGATGCAAAGAAAGTCCAAACTTACTGAGAAAAAGCCGTTTAAAAGTTGTTTGCTTTTTTCATTAAGAGAAAAGATATCATTCATGGTGTACCCCTTTCGCAGGTTTGGAAGATCCGGCCGATCAGATTCCTGAAGACCAGATATTTTTTATTTTTACATTCCGTTCTTTAAATTCAGGAATAATGGTTTTAGTATTTCCGATTTTGTCTTTGAACCGTTTAATGATTCCAAAATCATCCCGAAAATGCATCGGAATCATGACCTTGGGATGAAAGGTTTCAATAAAATATTGGCCAGCCTTGTAAAAGGAGTCGCCCAGACGGGGATCAACTGGAATAAAGGCGAATTCCATCGGCAGGTTCTTCATTCGGTTCAGTTCGGCTTTAAAGGCTTTTTCTTCCTGAGCCGAATCCGTATCGGGTTTTTCGTTGGTGTCCCAGTCCCACCAGTTCAGATCGCCAGCGTGGAAAATCCGGTGGGAATTGGTGGCAATATAAAAAGAGAGCCCCTGATCAGTCGAACCGAAGGTTTTAATATCCATCCCGCCCAGAGACATATGTTGGTAAGGGCCAATGGCGTGGGTTTTGTGGTTAGATGCCTTGGGAATATCGTCACTTAAGATATAGGTGGGTTGATAAATCCGGTCGGTTGAAAAAATATCGGCGGTGTAGTGGTCGCCGTGGTTATGAGACACAAAGAAAAAATGTGGGATACCCTTACGCAGGAGACTGGTTGGGATATGGGTGAAGCAATCAAAAATTAGCGTTTTATCCTCCAATTGAATTAAAAAGCCGCTATGATGCAAATGGAAAATTTTCATATAATTACCTCTCGTGGATCGTTTTTTTTAGATCTGATGCGTGGATAAAACTATATTACCCAAATATTATTCAATTATACTTTAAATTATACTATATTCGTGAAAAACTTAAAAATAAACCGATAAAGCTAAGAAATTATCGCGAAAACAAAAAAATAATCCGAACGTTTTAAATTCTATTGATATTATTGTTCGGAAATAGTAAAATAAGGCTATCATTAAAAAAGGTGGAAAAATTGTGATAAAACGAATTTTTGTAGAAAAAAAAGACAAGTTTGAAGTAGAAGCCAAATCGCTGACACAGACATTTCAACGTATTCTAAAGATTCAGAAGCTTGAATCGATGCGTATTTTGTACCGCTACGATGTAGAGGGTGTAGCAGATGGTTTTTTCAACCAGATTATTAGCACCATTTTATCTGAACCCAATGTCGATCAGGTATTTGAAGGAAATCTTCAGATTAAAAATAATGAGAAAATCTTCGGGATTTCCTATCTGCCCGGCCAATATGACCAGCATGGCGATTCTGCGATTCAGTGTATTCAGATCGTGTCTGGGGAACTGGCGCTGGTTAAGGTAGCAAAAATTGTTGTACTCACAGGAGCATTAACACAAAAAGAAGTTGACAGCATTAAACATTATATGATCAACCCGGTGGATTCTCAGGAAGCTAGCCTGGAACCTTTTGTTACCCTTGCTGATGAGGTGCGGGAGCCTGAAGATATCAAACCATTGGATGGTTTTATTGCTCTTGATGCGGAACAACTGGAAGCGTTTCGGGTGGAGAATGGATTCGCCATGACTATGGAAGATATCCAGTTTGTGCAAAATTATTTTAATAAAGATGAACAACGAAATCCGACCATTACGGAATTAAAGGTAATTGATACCTATTGGTCGGATCATTGTCGTCATACGACCTTTTTGACTCAGATTAAGCAAGTACGTTTCCTTGGGGATGATCCTATTTCACAGGCGATGAAGCTGGCCTATACTGACTACTGTCAAGCCAGAATGGAACTATACGGTGAAAATAATGAACGACCGATGAGTCTGATGGATCTGGCTGTGATTGGCACTAAAGCCCTAAAGAAACAGGGACGGATACCGGATCTGGATGAATCTGAAGAAATCAACGCCTGCAGCATTAAGATGGTCGTCGATCATGATGGTGTTGACGAAGAGTGGCTGCTGATGTTTAAAAACGAAACCCATAACCACCCCACCGAAATTGAACCCTTTGGGGGTGCCGCCACCTGTTTGGGTGGTGCCATCCGGGATCCTCTTTCGGGACGAAGCTACGTTTATCAGGCGATGCGGGTTACTGGTGCCTGGGATCCCCGGGCGGCCATTGAAGACACCCTGCCGGGTAAATTGCCGCAGCGTAAAATTTCCACCGAAGCCGCCCACGGCTACAGTTCTTATGGAAACCAAATCGGCCTGGCAACTGGTCAGGTAACCGAAGTCTATGATCCTGGATTTTTGGCTAAACGGATGGAAGTTGGGGCCGTGATTGCAGCGGCGCCGAAAGAAAATGTTATCCGCGAACGCCCCACTCCTGGTGATGTGGTGCTCTTAGTTGGCGGACGAACCGGACGGGATGGCTGCGGCGGCGCCACTGGCTCATCCAAGGCGCACACCGAAGAATCGATTCTCGAAAGTGGTGCGGAAGTGCAAAAAGGGAATCCCGTCGAAGAACGAAAAATCCAACGGTTATTCAGAAGTAAAGAACTGGCCAATTTAATCAAGCGCTGTAATGATTTTGGTGCTGGTGGCGTATCGGTGGCAATTGGCGAACTGGCGGACAGTCTGGAAATTGATTTGGATAAGGTGCCCAAAAAATATGAAGGATTGGACGGCACTGAGCTGGCAATATCGGAATCTCAGGAACGCATGGCGGTAGTTGTTGACCCAAAAGATGTGGATACATTTATTGCGATGGGAAACGCTGAAAATCTCGAGATTACCCCGGTTGCCATCGTTACCGATTCCGGCCGTCTGATCATGAAATGGCGTGGCGCTGAAGTACTCAATATCGCCCGAGCATTTCTGGAAACTAACGGCGCCCCGCAATTTATTGATGTGACGGTTGAATCGCCAACTGCAATAAAAAGTGGAATAACAACAACCGATCAAGAACCGAAAAAAGACGAACAAGTCGATTTTATCAATCAGATGACCAAAACCCTAACAGATCTGAATGTGGCCAGCCAGCGGGGCATGGTAGAAATGTTTGATGCCACCATCGGTGCTGGTACTGTGGTCATGCCTTATGGCGGGAAAAATGCCTTGTCGCCCATGGATGGGATGGTGGCAAAGATCCCGATGATTCATGGTGACACCACCACCTGCAGTATGATGACCTTTGGCTATAATCCGACCATTGCCAAAAGCAGCCCGTTTTTAGGCGGGATGATGGGCGTTCTGGAATCACTGTCCAAACTGGTTGCGATCGGTGGGGATTATAAAAAAGCCCGACTCAGTTTCCAGGAATATTTTGAGCGATTGGGTAAAGATGCGGTTAAATGGGGCCGACCTTTTGCTGCTCTTTTAGGTGCCCATCAGGTTCAACTGGCAATGGGAACCCCAGCCATCGGCGGTAAGGACAGTATGTCCGGTACCTTTGGGGAACTGACTGTTCCACCAACCCTGATTTCCTTTGCGGTGGCGACAGCGCATGTCGATGCGGTCATTACCAGTGAGCTGAAGTCCACCGAGTCGCTGCTGCAATTATTTACCCTGCCAGTAGATAAAAATGGGATACCGGAATTAACGGCGGTTAAATCCGTTTACGATAGCATTATCAAAGCTAATCAGGAAGGTAAGATTTTAAGTGCAAAAGTTACCGGATTGGGTGGCCTGGCGGAAGCCGTAGCAAAAATGGCCTTTGGAAACGGCATCGGGGTTACCCTTAATGACCGGATCGATCCCGGATTTTTGTTTGAACCCCTGTTTGGCAGTATTTTAGTCGAAAGTTTTGAAATTCTGGAAGGCTCAATGCCGATCGGGAAAACAAATGACACCAATAAAATTGTTTATGGTCGTGATGTTATTGACGTCACCGAACTTGCTAAAATATGGGAAGCGCCGCTGCGTTTGGTATATCCTGAGAAAGCCGAAAGTAGCGGTGATGTAAAAACGCTGAGTTTTACCACCGTGCCGATTGTTTGCACCAAAGAAAAACAGCTAAAACCGCAGGTTTTTATCCCAGTATTCCCGGGAACCAACTGTGAATACGACTCGGCTAAAGCCTTTGAAAAGGCCGGAGCAAAACCGGTCACGACTGTTTTTAGAAATCAGTCGGAACAGGATATAACCGAGTCCATTGATGAAATGGCAACGCAAATCAGATCATCCCAGATAATTATGATTCCGGGAGGATTCAGTGCCGGGGATCAGCCGAACGGTTCCGGTAAATTTATTGCCTCGGTTTTTAGAAATCCTAAGATGATGGATGCCGTCATGGATCTGCTCAATAATCGCGATGGTCTGGTGCTGGGAATCTGTAACGGCTTTCAGGCTCTGATCAAGTTGGGACTGGTGCCCAAGGGCGAAATTTGTGAGATCACCGAGGAGATGCCGACCTTAACCTTTAACACCATCGGCCGGCATGTGTCCACCATCCCGATGACCCGGATCTGTTCCAATTTGTCACCGTGGCTTGCTAATACCCGTGTGGGCGACATTCACCGTATCCCCATGTCTCATGGCGAAGGTCGCTTTGTGGCCAACGACGCGGTGCTGAAAACCCTGATCGAAAATGGCCAGATTGCCACTCAATATGTCAATTTTGACGGCGAAGCCACCCTTGCTGGTTGCTTTAATCCCAACGGTTCGGTTTATGCCGTCGAAGGGATTACCAGTCCGGATGGACGGGTGCTTGGGAAAATGGGTCATTCCGAACGAATTGGTAAGAATCTTTATAAGAACATTCCGGGAAATATGGATCAACAGATCTTTAAAGCCGGAGTCAATTATTTTAAATAAATAAAAATTTAAAATCACAAGGAGAATTAAAAATGAGCACACCAAAAGTTGCTGTTATTATGGGAAGTGATTCGGATTTTGATATCGTCAAAAAATGCTTGATTGCCCTGGAAAAGTTTGGCATCGAATATGATGTTCAAGTTATTTCGGCTCACCGGAATCCTCATAAAATCTTTGAATATGCCTCTACCGCTGAAGCGCGGGAAATTGAGGTTTTCATCGCCGCCGCTGGCAAAGCGGCCCACCTGCCAGGGGTCATTGCCGGAATCACACCACTTCCGGTTATCGGCATTCCCATCCAAACTTCTTTCCAAGGAGGGTTGGATTCGCTTTTATCGATTGTCCAGATGCCATCTGGCGTACCGGTTGCGACTGTTGCGGTCAATGGTGCCGAAAACGCCGGGATTTTAGCCGCTCAGATGCTGTCAATTAAATACCCGGAGATTCGGGAAAAAATGAAAGCCTTTAAAATTCAGCTCAACGACGAAGTTGTTGCTAAAAACGAAAAAGTTCAGGAAATATTATAAATCACATCATCAATTTAGAACAAAGGAGATTAAGATGGAAAAATTAGAACAGTTGTATGAAGGTAAGGCCAAGAAAGTTTTTAAAACCGACAATCCCAACGAATTTATCATTGAATATAAAGATGACGCAACGGCGTTTAACGGTGAGGTAAAAGGCAGCATTGGCGGTAAAGGCATCATCAATAATAAAATGACTGGCGTTATCTTCACGATGCTGGAAGAAAAAGGCATCCCCACTCATTTTGTCAAAATTCTCTCAGAAAATGAACAGCTGGTTAAAGCAGTGACGATCTTCCCGCTGGAAGTAATCATTCGCAACACCGCTGCGGGCTCTATTTGTAAGCGTCTTGGTCTAGAAGAAGGCTTGAAATTAAAATCGCCAATTTTTGAATTCTGCTATAAAAACGACGATTTTGGTGATCCAGTAATCAATGACTATCACGCGATCGCTATGGAACTGGCCACGGCTGAAGAAATTGCAGTGATTCGGGAGATGACCTTTAAAATCAATGAGATCTTAAAATCATATTTTCTGGAAAAAGGTATTAACCTGGTTGACTTTAAAATTGAGTTCGGCAAAACCAATGATGGGCAAATTGTTCTGGCCGATGAAATTTCACCGGATACTTGTCGCTTCTGGGATCTGGAAACCAATGAAAAATTGGACAAAGACCGCTTCCGCAGAAACCTTGGCAATATCGAAGAAGCATATCAAGAAATGCTAAAACGGGTTCAGGCTTAAAAGCCATTATGACTTATATAAAAAATTAAGGCATCAGGAAAATTAAAATTTAATACCTGGAGGGTAAAACACATCAATGATAAATGACAAGTTTCGCGATGAATGTGGAATAATGGGGGCTTATCTCAAATCCAGAGAGACGAACTGTTCTTCCTATATCTATTATGGTTTATATGCGCTTCAACACCGAGGTCAGGAAAGCGCTGGTATATCGGTTAACAAAGACGGAAAAATTTTGACTCATAAAGAGACCGGCCTGGTAAGTGATGCCTTTAAAGGCAACGTATTGAAACAGCTCAAAGGAAACATTGGCATCGGCCATGTTCGTTACTCCACCTCAGGAGAAGATGGGGTTACTAATGCCCAGCCGTTAACAGTCAACCACAGTGTCGGTCAAATTGCTCTAGCTCACAATGGTAATCTCATCAATGACAGCGCTTTACGAAACATGCTGGAAGACTCAGGGGTAGTTTTTCAAACCACCATTGATACCGAGGTAATGGTGAATATTCTGGCCAGAGGGTTGCGTCATGGCATGATCGAAGCGATTCAGCGGATGGTTGAAATTATTAAAGGCGCCTATGCCCTGGTGATTACGGTTGGCGATAAACTGGTGGGCGTTCGTGATCCTTATGGTTTGCGTCCCCTCTGCATTGGTAAGAAGGATGAAGATTACTTTCTGGCTTCGGAAAGTTGTGCTTTGGATTCGATTGGCGCCGAGCTGGTTCGCGATGTTGAGCCTGGCGAAATTGTAGTTATTGATGAAAATGGTTTAACCAGCTATGGTCAGAATAACTGGGTTAAAAAGAAAGCCTGTATTTTTGAGTTGATTTATTTTGCCCGTCCAGATTCCGTGATGGACGAAACTTCGGTTTATGCAGCCCGTCATAAAGCCGGCGAAATTCTTGCTAAAGAGGCACCAGTCGAAGCTGATGTTGTCATTGGGGTGCCAGATTCTGGAATTGGTGCTGCGATCGGTTATGCCGAGGCATCGGGTATTCCTTATGGGGTCGGTTTAATCAAAAACAAATACATTGGCCGGACCTTTATTCAGCCTAATCAGAAGCTGCGAGAAGAAGGGGTGCGAATTAAGCTCAATCCGTTAAAAGAAACCATTAAGGATAAACGGGTTATCATTATTGACGACTCAATCGTTCGCGGAACCACTTCGAAACGATTGGTTGAAATTCTTAGACAGGCCGGTGCTAAAGAAGTCCATTTTCGAGTAACCAGTCCGCCGGTAGCGCATACCTGTCATTTCGGAATTGATACGCCGCGGCGGAAATATTTGATCGGTGCCAAGAAAACCGTGGAAGAAATTAGAGAGCTTTTAGGTGCAGATTCGCTGGCCTATATTTCACTGGATGGCTTAACGGAATCAGTCGGCGGAAAAACAACCTTCTGCCGAGCTTGCTTTGACGGGGAATACCCGATGGAAGTGCCAATTTTAAATGCGAATGACTAATCGCAAAATAAATTCAGGTAGCTGGGAGTAATAAAAATAGATGGAGGAAACATGTCAGAAAATCAGATAAAAACAGATGCATATCGACAAGCCGGAGTGGATGTGGAAGCGGGTTACGAATCGGTTAAATTGATGAAAGCCGATGTCAAGCGGACTTTTAACGATCGGGTCCTTTCTCATCTGGGCGGATTCGGCGGACTTTTTGAACTGCCAGAAGGTTATCAGAAACCAGTCCTTGTTTCCGGAACCGATGGAGTCGGAACCAAACTGCGGTTGGCTTTTATGATGGATCGTCACGATACCATCGGTGTCGATTGCGTGGCAATGTGCGTTAACGATATTTTATGTCAAGGCGCTCAACCGATGTTCTTTTTGGACTATATTGCCTGTGGTAAAAACTATCCGGAAAAAATCGCTACCATTGTTAAAGGGATTGCTGAAGGTTGTATCCAGGGAAATATGGCCTTAATCGGTGGTGAAACTGCTGAGATGCCGGATATGTATGGCCTGGATGAGTATGACCTGGCCGGTTTTGCGGTGGGTATCGTTGAAAAAGATGACATTGTCACTGGTGCGGCTATTGCTGAAGGTGATGTTCTGGTGGGACTGCCATCCTCCGGGGTTCACAGCAATGGTTTTTCACTGGTGCGAAAGGTTTTATTTAAAGATCTGTCGCTGGATGTCAATACCTATGTCGACGATCTGGGAATGACTCTTGGCGAGGCCTTATTAACACCGACCCGAATTTATGTTAAAGCGTTGGCTGATCTGATCAAACCCTGCAAAATTAAGGGTATGAGCCATATCACCGGCGGCGGTTTCTATGAAAATATTCCCCGGATGATTCCCGACGGACTCTGTGCCAAGGTCGATGCCAGCGTGATCGAAACCCTGCCGATTTTTAAATTTATTCAGGAAGCGGGAAAAATTCCTGCTGAAAGTATGTATGCCACCTTTAATATGGGGATCGGTCTGGTGGCAGTTCTGCCAGCCGATCAGATTGAAACCTTTGTATCCGGGTTAACCGCCAAGGGCGAAAAGCCGGTTATTCTTGGTGTCATTGTTAAAGGAGAGGAAAAAATCGACTTATGTCTGTAAAAGCTTTAAAAAAAATCGGGGTGCTGGTTTCCGGCGGTGGGACAAATTTTCAGTCCCTGATTGATACCATTCATCACAAATATGGCGAAATTGCGGTAGTGATTTCCAACAACCGCCAGGCCTTTGGTTTGGAACGGGGAAGAACAGCGGGGATTCCAGCTGTAGCCATCAATCCCAAAGGCTATCCCACCAATGAAGCCTTTGATGAAAAAATTGTCGAGATTTTAAGCGGCTATGATGTTGATCTGGTCGTTCTGGCCGGCTATATGAAAATCATCACCCCTGGCTTTGTGGAAGCTTACCCCAATGCTATTATCAACATTCACCCAGCCTTGATTCCATCTTTCTGCGGAGCTGGGTTTTATGGGATCCGTGTCCATCAGGCGGTCATTGATTATGGCGTGAAGGTCACCGGGGCAACGGTTCACTTTGTTAATGAGGTGGCCGATGGCGGCCCGGTGATCTTTCAGGAAACCGCCATGGTTGCGGATGATGATACCCCGGAATCGATCCAGCAGAAAGTCCTTAAAATTGAACACGAGCTTTTACCAAAGGCGGTGAAGGCTTTTTGTCTTGACCAATTGGTGGTGGAAGGTCGGCTGGTTAAAAAACGAAACGAGTCGAATTAAATAGTCGATTGAATCAAAAAAGCGGAGAACTTATTATAAAAATAGTAATAGGCTAATTGCGAAACTGCATACAAAGCGTAAGGCACTTTTATAATTGCCTAGTAATAAATTTGGAGGAATAAAATGAGAGCATTGTTAAGTGTATCGGATAAACGTGGGATTGTCGAATTTGCATCAAAACTGGCAGCAATGGGATGGGAAATCCTGTCTACCGGGGGAACCGCCAAAGCCCTGAGAGAAGCGGGATTGACAATTACCGGCGTCTCTGAAGTGACTGGCTTTCCGGAATGTCTGGACGGACGCGTCAAAACCCTGCATCCTAAAATTCACGGTGGGATTCTGGGAATCCGCAACAATCCCGATCACCAGAAACAGATGGCGGAACTTGATATTACCCCCATCGATTTATTGGTCATCAACCTCTATCCATTTAAAAACACGATTTTAAAAGAAGGGGTCGCCTTTTCCGATGCTGTTGAAAACATCGATATCGGGGGACCAACGATGCTTAGGTCAGCAGCCAAAAACTTCAACGATGTGACCGTGGTTGTCGATCCGGAAGACTATGCTGTGGTGTTAGCTGAGCTGGAAGCAAACGGAAAAACAAATTATGAAACCCGTTATAAGCTGGCCTTAAAAGTGTTTGAAACGACTTCCAACTATGACACCATGATCGCCGACTATTTAAGAAAACGGGTCTCCGGGGAAGTCTTACAAGACACCATCACGATGACCTTTGAAAAGGTTCAGGATCTGCGCTACGGTGAAAATCCCCACCAGAAAGCCGCTTTCTATGGCGAAGTGGTTCCGGTTAAAGGTGCTCTCACGACAGCTAAACAACTTCAGGGAAAAGAACTTTCCTATAATAATATCAACGATACCAATGGGGCATTGGAAATCTTAAAGGAATATGGGGACGAACCGACCATTGTTGCCGTTAAACATGCCAATCCCTGTGGGATTGCCAGCGATAAAGAAATTGCTGTAGCTTATAAAAAAGCCTACGATAGCGATCCGGTTTCTATTTTCGGCGGCATTATTGCATCCAATCGGCTTGTTAACGAGGCAGCTGCCAAAGAAATGATAGAAACCTTCCTCGAAGTGATTGTCGCGCCAGAATTTACACCGGAAGCATTAGCGGTTCTGGCAGCAAAACCAAATCTGCGGTTATTGGAGCTGGCCGATATCACCCACAACGAACCAAGTTATGAAGTGAAAAAAGTGATCGGTGGTCTGTTGGTTCAAGAACGCGATACGAAGCTTTATGATGCGTTAAAAGTCGTCACTAAACGCCAGCCCAGCGAAGCCGAAATGGACGAATTGCTGTTTGCCTGGAAAGCCGTTAAAAACACTAAATCCAATGCCATCAGTCTGACTAAAAATAAATGTCTGATTGCCAACGGACCAGGTCAGGTCAATCGGGTTGGCGCCCTGGAAAATGCCATCCGTCAGGCTGGCGAAAACGTCAAAGGATCAGTGATGGCATCCGATGCCTTCTTCCCCTTTGACGACAGTGTCAAAGCTGCTGCTGCTGCTGGCATTACTGCCATCATCCAACCCGGTGGGGCGGGAAAAGATGCGGATTCAATCAAAGCCTGTGATGAGGCGGGCATTGCGATGGTATTTACTAACATGCGCCACTTCAAACACTAGTTTTGCGTCGATAATTGCCCGACTTCTGCGTTGGAGACGGTTTTGTCCTTGGTCACGTATACATAGTATACGCTCCCGTCGGCCAAAACCGTCTCCGCCTTGAATTCGAACAATTCTCTTAGCAAAACGGGGTTTGATTCATTTGGTAGGGGCGATCCGTGATCGCCCGTTTCCCGTTCTTCACGAAGATTTGAAAAACACAAAGCAAAAAAAGGAGAGACAGATGAACGTATTAATGATTGGATCCGGTGGTCGGGAGCATGTTTTAACATGGAAGCTTGCTCAAAGTCCCCGGGTTGACAAAATATATGCCGCCCCGGGTAACGGCGGAATGGCAGAATTGGCTGAATGTGTAGATTTATCGGTTGAAGATATTCCCGGTTGTTTGGCCTTTGCCAAAGAGCATCAGATTGACCTTACCGTTGTCGGTCCTGAAGTCCCTCTGGTGATGGGGATGGTCGATGCGTTTGAAGCCGTAGGTCTAAAGGTCTTTGGTCCCAATAAACATTGTGCCCAGTTTGAGGGTAGCAAGGCCTTTACCAAGGAATTTTTATTCCGGCACAATATTCCCACTGCGGCCTATAAAGAATATACCGATTTTGATGAAATCATCAAAGATCTGGGTGTTTATGGCTATCCGATGGTCATCAAGGCTGATGGTCTGGCGGCCGGAAAAGGGGTATTGATCCCTGAAAACGAAGCCGATGCCCGAGAAGGTATGGAAATGATCATGAAAAAACGGGAATTCGGAGAAGCTGGCGATAAGGTGGTTATCGAGGAATTCTTAACCGGACAGGAAGCCTCGATGCTTTGTTTTGTCGATGGCAAAACGATTGTCCCAATGGAAAGTGCCCAGGATTATAAACGCGCTTATGATAATGATGAAGGTTTGAACACCGGTGGCATGGGAACCTATTCCCCCAACGTGCTGTTTGCCGATGAAGCCCTGAACAAGCGCATCAAAGCGGAAATTCTGGATCCGATTATCGACGGTTTTATTGCTGATGGCATGAATTTTAAAGGCATTCTGTTTATCGGATTGATGATCGAAAGCGGTGTGCCGAAGGTTCTGGAATTTAACGTTCGCTTCGGCGATCCCGAAGCCCAGAGTGTCCTGATGCGGATGGAATCTGATCTGGTCGATATCATGGAAGCCGTTATCACTGGCAAACTGGCTGACTGTGAGATCAAATGGAGTAACAAAGAAGCGGTTTGCGTGGTGATCGCCTCCGGCGGCTACCCCGGTGACTACGAAAAAGGAAAGACCATCACCGGCATTGAAGATGTGAAAGACTGCGTCGTTTTCCACGCCGGAACCAAGCTGGTAAACGGCGAACTACAAACCAACGGTGGCCGGGTCCTCTGCGTCACCGCCCTGGGCGAAAATCGTGAAGCCGCCAGAAAAACCGTCTACGCTAACATCGGCAAAATCCATTTCGAAGGTGCTCAATACCGAACCGATATTGCCAAGTTTAACTAAAATTTAATAGCAGAAATTTTTATGGAGGGCTACCATGCAGAAGAGTATTATCAGCGCCATGATGGCATATGTTTTATGGGGAATCCTCCCGATTTACTGGAAGGCACTCAAAGAAGTGTCGCCACTTTACATCCTGGCTTCGCGTATTTTCTGGTCTTTTCTATTTTGTGTGATTTTTGTCACCATCATCAAAAAATGGCCGGAAATAAAAACAATAATTTTAGACAAGAAAAGATTTATTTATTGCATTCTCAGCGGGGTTATGGTGTCGCTTAACTGGTATACCTATATCTGGGCTGTGAATGCCAATTTTATCATTGATGCCAGTTTGGGCTATTATATCAACCCGTTGGTCGTGGTATTGTTCAGTGCCCTTTTCTTTGGTGAACGTTTTAACAAATGGGAAAGTCTATCGGTCTTGCTGGCTCTGGTCGGGGTTGTTTTTATCACCTTGAAAATCGGCAAATTTCCAGGGGTTGCCATTATTCTGGCACTCACCTTTGCTTTGTATGGCGTCTTTAAAAAGAAGCTCAACGCCAGTCCGATTGTTTCCCTGATTCTGGAAACTGCAGTGGTAGCACCGTTTGCCTTTATTGCTATTGTTTATATCGAAAACCAGGGACAAGGGGTCATTGCTTTAGGCAGTCCAATGGTGGTAGCATTGGCGGTTTTGGCTGGAGTAGTCACTGCCATCCCATTATTGCTGTATGCCAAAGGGGTGCAGGAAATATCTTTTTCACTACTGGGCTTTTTTCAATATATCACACCCTCCATCATGCTGTTCCTCGGAGTATTTCTTTACGGAGAAGTATTCACAACCGTCGATCTGATTGGTTTCGGATTTATCTGGGTGGCATTGATCATCTTTACCATCTCGAAGATCCATAATGGTAGCAAAGAAATTGTAGAACCGGATTTATAAAAACAGACAAGCGAAAATTATCTGATCAACCCATTAATTTAAGAATTAGTGGGTTTTTCCATTTTAGGTTTGCACTGGGTTGAATTAAAGTCTAAAATAGAGGGTATAAAGATTAAAGAATGTTTATACTAAAAATCAATCTGCATAACAGTTTATGATAGATCGATGAGTATCGAAGGATGATTCCCGAGCTCACAGTCTAATCGTAAATAGCTGATTAGCATAAGACAGAGGAGTTAAGGTGAAAAATAATATTGGTTTTATCGGTTGCGGAAACATGGCCAAGGCCATGATTGGTGGTTTAGTGAAGGGTGAGCTATTCCTTCCAGAAAATATTTTATGTTTTGATCCCTCCGCAGTAGCAAGGGTTCAGGTGGGGGAAGAATATGGGGTTAATATTCAAGATTCCAATGTAGCCGTGGCAGCTCAGGCCGACTATCTGGTTTTGGCAGTGAAACCCTTTTTATATGGCAAGGTGCTGGAGGAAATTGCCAGCAGCATCAAACCATCAGTGATTATTGTCTCGATTGCAGTGGGTGTTGGTTTCGAAGATATTAAGGAATTTTTGGGTAGAGATGTTAAAGTAATCAGAACTCAGCCCAGTACTCCGGCATTTGTCGGTGAATCCGACTCTACCCTTTGTCCAGATGGACATATGACACCCGAAGACACTCAGGATATCATTACGATTTTTGAAAGCTTTGGAAAGGCTGAAATCATTAGTGAGAAGCTGATGGATGTGGTTCCAGGAATTGCCAGCTCAGCACCGGCTTATACGATGCTACTGATCGAGGCCATGGCCGATGGCGGCGTACTTCATGGTTTTCCCCGCGATCAGGCTTATCGATTGTCAGCTCAGGCGGTCTATGGGGCCGCCAAACTGGTGCTGGAATCTGGGGAACATCCGGGAAAACTAAAAGATCAGATCTGTACCCCTGGGGGAACCACCATCGAAGCTGTTCGGGTTCTGGAAGCCAAAGGTTTTCGAGATGCGGTCATTTCGGCGGTAGATGCCTGCGCTAAAAAATCGTTAGCGATGAGTAAAAAACAAGCATAACTTGATTAAATTTGGTTAATCCACAAAGGAGTTGTTAGAATCATGGATGAAGGATTAATTAAAAAAATACGACGAAATATGAGTCTGGAAGAAATGGTATCGCTCTGTTCGGGTCGAACCGATTGGGAAACAGTAGGCTATCCCAAGTACGGCATCGATCCGGTGTTTATGGCCGATGGTCCCCATGGCATGCGGGTGATCGAAAATGAGGGATCGTTAGGAATACCCCAGGGTAAACCGGCCACTTGTTTTCCGCCGGCCGTGCTGACCGCCTGTTCCTGGGATGAAGGTCTGCTTGAGTTCGTCGCCAGAACCATTGCGCTGGAGGCCAGAGTCATGGGTGTTGATCTGATTTTGGGACCCGGGATTAACATCAAACGATCGCCCCTGTGCGGACGAAATTTTGAATATTTTTCCGAAGATCCGCTGTTGTCAGGACGATTGGGAAAAAGCTTTATTCTTGGCGCCAAAGAACATGGGGTGGGCACTACAGTTAAGCATTATTTAGCCAATAATCAGGAAACCCGGCGCATGACCGTCGATGAAAAAATAGATATCCGGGCGCTGCGGGAGATTTATTTAAAACCTTTTGAGATTGCCATCAAAGAAGGAAAACCGATGGCGGTGATGTGTTCGTATAACAGCATCAATGGCAAGTTTGTTTCTGAAAGTAATTATTTGCTGACCCGACTGCTCAGAAACGAGTGGGGCTTTGATGGGATCGTCATGTCTGATTGGGGTGCCGTCTACGATCGGGTCAGAGGGGTATTCGCCGGAATGGATCTGGAAATGCCTGGCAACGGTGGTATCAATAACCAGAAAATATTTGATCGGATCAAAGAAGGCAAGCTGAAAATTACCATCTTAAATGAAATGGTGGAGCGGCTGATTCGGTTTTCTTTTCAGGCTCAGGAAAATCGACGAAACCATGCCACGGATGCAGAAATTGAACCCCAAGGGCACCATAAAATTGCTCAATTGGCGGCGGTTGAAAGTATGGTGCTGCTTAAAAATGAGGATCAGATCCTGCCCATTGATATGACAAAAATCAAGAAATTGGCGATTATCGGCAGTATGGCTTTTGATCCCCGGTATCAGGGCAGTGGCAGTTCAAAAATCAATCCTTATCATATCGATTCGCCTTACGAACACATTAAAAAATTGGTTGGTTCTGATATTCAGCTATTCCCCCATCAGGGTTATATCAACGATGAAGTGGTAGAACCGAAAAATCTGGCTGAGCAGGCGGTGGAGGTGGCAAAAAACTCTGAAATGGCCTTATTATTTGTGGGCTTGCCAGATCATGATGAATCGGAAGGTTATGATCGTACTCACTTGCATCTTCCTCAAAAACAGATTGCTCTGATTCGTAAGATCTGCAAGGTTCAACCCAAAACGGTGGTGATTGTTCAGAATGGTGGCGTCGTGGATATGAATTGGGAGCACCAGCCGAAGGCCATCGTCGAGATGTTTTTAGGCGGTCAGGCTGGTGGTGATGCCATTGCCAAGCTCTTATTGGGAGAAAATAATTTCTGTGGCAAACTGGCGGAAACCATTCCGATGCGCTTGGAAGATACTCCAGCTTACATTAATTTTCCGGGGATTCATGATGAGGTGGTTTATGGTGAGAGTATCTTTGTGGGGTACCGCTATTATGACTTTACTAAAAAGAAGGTCCGTTTTCCCTTTGGATTTGGGCTTAGTTATACGCATTTCGACTATCAGCCCATCGACGAATCAGAGCTGACAATCGATGCCGAAAAAACGGTCACCGTTAAATGTCGAATCACCAATACCGGAGCAATGAACGGTAAAGAAATTATTCAGCTTTACACAGGAAAATCAGATACCGCCATCCTGCGGCCGGTGCGGGAACTGCGCGGATTTAAGAAAGTCTTTATCCCTGGTGGACGTTCGGCTGAGGTCAGCTTTGAGTTGGGACTCAGTGACTTTAGTTATTATAATCCCACCACCAAATCATGGGAACATGAGTCGGGCAGTCACCAGATCTATATCGGGTCATCCAGTCAGGACTTGCCGATTGTCTATCCGGTTCAGATTACCAAAGACCTGATCCATCCGATCAACCTGTTATCCTATCTTAGCGATTTCGAAAAAACCGAGCGGGGACAGACCATCTTAAAACTGCTGCTGTCAGGGTTTGAAGAGATCATGGGGGATGATCAGACCAGAGAAGACGACTTTTTTATGACGATGTTGGCCAACACCCCACTGCGTAAGCTGGTTGAATTTTCCAATGGAATCTTCACTGAAGAGTGTATTGATAAGATCATTGATCTGGTCAATTCGGACGAATCTCTGGAAGGGATTACCTTCGAAAAACTGGTTAATTGTACCGAAAAGAAAAAGGGTTTTTTCAAAAGTCTTTTCGGTGGCAATGAGGAAGAATACCTCTGCATCCATTCTAAAGTTCGGGATCTCGTCGAGGATGAGGATGTCATGAAGGTTCTTAGAAATTATTTTGGCGATGAAACCTTTGAAAGTGATTATCTGCAAATGGCCATCAAAATGGGAATTTGTTTTGACAAGGCTCAGAAATTACTTCCCGACGATTTTTTCTCAGACGAAAAACTTAAGAGTATCGAACGGGATCTCAAAGCACTGGCAAAGCTTAAAAAGAAGTAAGGTAATTGACGAGAGAGCGTACCGATTAGTATACAATCAATGATCGGTCCCTTCTCTTTGTCAAGCGAAGGGATTATTTTTAAGTACCGAAGTTTAGTTTTTTAATATAATAATTAAGAAGGAAAGATAAAGATGAATACTCTCACCATTGATACATCAACCATTGTGGCATCGGTTGCCATATTAAATGAAGAAAAATTAGTTGGCGAAATGATTATCAATCATCAAAAAAAACACTCGGAAAAACTGATGATTGCTATCGATCATTTACTCAGTGATGGGGGTCTTTCCATTAATGATATTGATGTTTTTGGCATTGTTTCCGGTCCCGGTTCGTTTACTGGACTGCGCATTGGCATGGCTACCGTAAAGGGATTTGCTCAGGCTTTGAATAAACCAGTGGTGGCGGTATCCACCCTGGAAAGCCTGGCCATGAATATTCCCTTTGCTGATGGCCTGATCTGTCCGGTTCTGGATGCCCAGCGAAATCAGACTTACACCGGGATTTTTCATTTTGAAGACGGCCATCTGGTTCGGGATATGGCCGATACGGTGATGGAAATTGATGATCTCATTGCTTCTTTAAGAGTGAAAAATGAGACTATTTATTTTTTAGGTGATGGATTGCCGCGGTTTGCTCAAGTTTTACAGGAAGCCGTCCCGGAAAGCCTCATCGTCCCCAATTATCTCAATATGAATCGGGCCTCGTCAGCGGGTGCCCTGGTATTAGAACGGGCTTTAAAAGGGGAGACCAGCCATTATCGGGAAGTGGAACCCTTTTATATCCGGCCTTCCTACGCCGAAGAGCATAAGAAATGATGGTCAGCTATCGTTTAATGGAGTCCCGGGATGTCCCCGGAGTTTTTAAGGTGGATCAGGCCTGTTTTTCACATAATTGGACCCAGGATTCCTATCAGGCGGAAATAAAAAACAGCCTCTCCAATTATATTCTTGCCGAAATAGATGGTGAAATTATTGGCTTTGGCGGCTTCTGGCAGGTAATTGACGAAGCTCATATTACCAATATCGCGGTAATGGAAGCCTATCGCCAGACTGGGGTTGGACAAAATATTATGAATGCGATGCTGGTTCTGGCACTGGAGAAAGGCTGTGTGGCGATGACCCTGGAGGTACGAGGGGATAATCAGCCGGCCATTAATTTTTATCTAAAAAACAAGTTTACCCGGGAAGGGCGACGAAAAGACTACTATGGCACGGGAATGGATGCAATCATCATGTGGAGGTATGGACTTGAATAAAACCATCAAAGTTTTAGTGGTACTGCTGGGAATACTATTTCCGGTTATTATTTTTATCAGCGGCATTGAAGCAGCGGTGTTTGACAAAGCTTTTTATATGAATCAGATGGAAAAAAATCAGGTCACTGAAAACACCGGCATTTATCCCCCGGATATGGAGCTGGTGGTGGATGAAATCATCAGCTACCTCAAGGGCGACCGGCAGGATTTTGACATCAAAGCCCGTTTGGCTCACGAAAATGCCAAAAACGTCGTGGATCAGGTGTCCATTTTCAATGAGAAAGAAATCACTCATATGGATGATGTTAGAGACCTGCTGTTATTCTTTCTCGGCCTGCGGAACGCTGCCGTTATTCTGGCGCTTGTGGCCTTTCTGATTCTTCTAAAATATAACAATAAGGCCATTATTAAAGCGTTATTCTATGGATCGGCCACTTTTCTGGTGATATTGCTGGTCATTGGAGCGAGCTTTGTTTTTAATTTCAATGACACTTTCATTCTTTTCCATCAGTTGTTTTTTGCTAACGATTTATGGATAATGGACCCATCAACCGACCGACTGATCTGGATTGTCCCCGAGCCCTTTTTCTTTGCCATGATCGGTCGAATGGTCATCTACATCCTGGTGCCTCTGGGACTTACCACCCTGGGATCGGGGCTGGTATTATTAAAAAACGCGAAAATTTCAAAATAACAATGATAAAATATAAGTAGATACATATATACGAAGTAGCACCGACAATTGTTGCGTGTTGTTAAGCATACACCCTGAAGAAAAAATACATAAAACGAACAATGAATAATTCTAATCGAGGTAAACATGAAAATTCTTAGCATTGAGACATCCTGTGACGAAACATCCGTGGCCATTGTCGAAGATGGCCGAAAAATATTGACCAACCGGATTTATTCCCAGATTGATATTCATCAGAAATATGGAGGCGTGGTACCAGAGATTGCCTCCCGCAACCATGTTACCAAACTGCCCTACATTATTGACGAAGCCCTGGCAGAAAGCAGGCTTTCTCTGGCCGAGATGGACGCCATTGCCGTGACCAACGGTCCCGGTTTGGTGGGAGCGCTACTGATTGGTCTCTCCACCGCCAAAGCAATGGCTTACAGTCTCGGCAAGCCGCTGATTGGCGTACATCATATTGAAGGCCATATTGCCGCTAATTTTTTGCAATTTCCGGAACTTGCACCGCCTTTTTTGACATTGGTGGTATCCGGCGGCCACAGCCATCTGGTTCTGGTTGAAGATTACCAGACCTTTAAGGTCCTGGGACGAACCATCGATGATGCCGCCGGGGAAGCTTTCGATAAAATTTCCCGGGTTTTAGGGCTGGGTTATCCCGGTGGGCCGGCCATTGATGCAGCCGCTAAAAATGGCAACCCGGATGCCATCCCTTTTCCGCGGGTAATGCTGGATAAAACCCAATATGATTTTAGCTTCAGCGGCTTGAAATCAGCAGTGTTGAATTACCTCAATGGCAAAAAAATGAAAAACGAAACAGTGAATCCCGATGATGTGGCCGCCTCTTTTCAGTTAGCTGTCATCGAGGTGTTGGTGAATAAAACTATTGCCTGCGCGAACAGTATTGGGATGAAGACCATTTGTATGGCTGGTGGGGTATCCTGTAATTCGCTGTTGCGAGAAATGATGGGACAGGCAGCTACGGAAGCGGGCATGACCCTGTACTATCCTGATCCCATTCTCTGTACCGACAACGCCGCCATGATTGGCTCAATGGCTTACTATAACTATATCAATGGGGAAATAAGCGACCTGAGTCTTAATGGTATTCCGGGTCTTAAAATCGGAACCCGGCAATAAAAATAGTCTGGGAATAAGATCTGATGATAAAAGGGTAAGGGTATTTATATAAAGAGAACTGTACCCTCTTTAAAAATTAAAACAATCTTAAAAAAAATTAAGATGGTCAAAAAGGGAAAAAAAACTTGCAATCAATCTGTAAATCATTTAAAATACTATTAGCACTCAGGATGAATGAGTGCTAATAAAATAAATAAAAGGTACACGGTACCCAATATAATCAAATGGAGGAAAAAATGAGTTTAAGACCTTTAGGTGACAAAGTCGTAATTAAAGTTAAAGCTGAAGAAGTAAAAACTTCAGGTGGAATTGTTTTACCAGGATCTGCCCAGGAAAAACCACAGCAGGGTAAAGTCGTTGCAGTCGGATCGGGAGAAATTATCGATGGCAAAAAAGTGCCATTGGACATTAAGGTAGATGATGAAGTTATCTACTCGAAATATTCCGGTAATGAAGTGAAAATTGGCGATGAAGAGTTTTTAATCATCCGTCAGGCTGATATTTTAGCAATCGTAGAATAATAAAATTTAGAAAAACAGGAGGAAAATAATATGGCTAAAGAGATTAGATTTCGTGAAGATGCCAGAGCAGCACTGATTACTGGTGTAGATAAATTAGCAAATACCGTTAAGGTGACATTAGGACCAAAAGGGAGAAATGTTATTTTAGCTAAATCATACGGTTCACCAACCATTACCAATGATGGGGTAACCATTGCCAAAGAAATTGAACTGGAAGATGCCTTTGAAAACATGGGTGCTCAGCTGGTTAAAGAAGTTGCTACTAAGACAAACGACGTTGCTGGTGATGGAACAACCACCGCAACCTTATTGGCTCAGGCGATTGTTCGTGAAGGTAACCGTAACGTTGTTGCCGGTGCTAACCCAATGGTCCTGAAGAAAGGAATTGAAAAAGCCGTTACCGCTGTTGTCGAAGAATTAAAAGCAAACAGCAAAAAAATCGAAAGCAAGGAAGCAATTGCTCAGGTTGCCTCCATTTCAGCAGCCGATGCTGAAATTGGAAAACTGATTTCCGAAGCGATGGATAAAGTCGGTGATGACGGTGTTATCACAGTAGAAGAAGGCAAAGGCATGGGTACTGAACTGGAATTTACCGAAGGGATGCAATTTGATCGTGGTTACTTATCAGCTTATATGGTAACAGACACCGAAAAAATGGTTGCCATTTTGGATAATCCGTATATCTTAATTACGGACAAAAAAATTACAAACATTCAAGAAATTTTACCAGTCTTAGAACAAATCGTCCAAACTGGCAGCAAGCTGTTAATCATTGCTGAAGATGTTGAAGGCGAAGCCCTGGCAACTCTGGTTGTTAATAAATTACGGGGAACCTTTAACTGTGTCGCTGTAAAAGCCCCAGGCTTTGGCGATCGACGTAAAGCAATGCTGGCTGATATTGCCGCACTAACCGGTGGTGAAGTTATCTCTGACGAATTAGGCTTAGAATTAAAAACAACAACCATCGAACAATTAGGTCGTGCCCGTCAGGTAAAAGTTGACAAAGAAGATACCATTATTGTTGAAGGAAGCGGAAACAAAGAGGCTGTTGAAGAACGAATCCGTCAAATCAAAGCGCAAATTCCGGAAACTTCTTCTGAATATGATAAAGAAAAATTACAGGAACGTTTGGCTAAATTATCAGGCGGCGTAGCCGTTATTCAGGTTGGTGCAGCTACTGAAACTGAACTGAAAGAAATCAAATACCGTATCGAAGATGCTTTAAATGCGACTCGGGCAGCAGTTGAAGAAGGCGTTGTCTCCGGTGGTGGTACTGCTTATATCAATGCAATTCCAAAGGTTGACGCGTTAATCGAAACCCTCGAAGGCGATGAAAAAACCGGCGCTTACATTATCCGTCGGGCGATTGAAGAACCAATGCGACAAATTGCTGAAAATGCTGGCCTTGAAGGTTCAGTCATCGTTTCGCAAATGGTTGGTAAAGCAGTTGGCGTTGGCTATGATGCGGCTAAAGGCGAATTTGTTGATATGTTCCAGGCCGGAATCATTGACCCAACCAAGGTAACCCGTTCGGCGATTCAAAATGCCGCCAGTGTTTCGGCAATGTTCTTAACCACCGAAGTGGCTGTTGCTGATCTTCCTAGCGAAGATGCTGGTATGGGCGGAATGCCAGGCGGTATGGGCGGAATGCCAATGATGTAAGCCCCCGGCTGCATTGATAAGATAAACAATTATTAACACAACCCAAAAGGCGGTCTCTTGCGAGGCTGCCTTTTGTTTCCCTCACAGCTATTAAATTAACGCTACTCGCTTTCCAGAGCCATTAAGGCGACCTCCCAAGTATCGGTGAGTTCAGACAATTGCTGTTTGAGATCCTCATAGGAAAGATTGATTTCGGCTGCCAGGGTGAGGTTGTCGTAGAAATCCGGGGCACACATGGTCGATTCGATGGATTCAATCTGCTGTTCCGTTACGAGAATGGTTTCCTCAATTTCTTTAACCTGTTTCTTTAAGAATCGAAGTCGGGATTCCTCTTCTTTTTGTTTCTTACGATCCGTTTTCTGCTGAGTTTTAGTCACAATCGTTTTATTTTCGGCAGCCAGAACAGCTTCCCGATCTGAGGCATCGGCCTTATGTTTTAAATAATCGTCGTAGTTGCCGAGATGGATCTCCATACCAGCGGTTGAGAACTGGTAGATCTGAGTGGAGATCCGATTTAAAAAATACCGGTCATGGGAGATAAACAGCAGCGTGCCTTCGTATTGGCTTAAGGCGTTTTCCAGAATTTCTTTGGTGTCCATGTCAATATGATTGGTCGGTTCATCCATCAGCAGGAAATTTGACTGGGAAATCATTAGCCGGGCCAGCAGCAGCCGGGCCTTTTCACCGCCAGACAGAGTGTTGATCGGTTTGAAGACCTCATCGCCAACAAATAAAAAGGCCGCCAGGATATTTCGCAGTTCACCTTCGGTCAGTTTCGAATCAACATCCCACAGAGCTTCCAGCAGATTTTCATTGTAGAATTTCTTTAGATCCTGATGTTCCTGATCAAAATAGCCAATATGGACCTTCTGACCGAGACGGATTTCGCCGGCATCGGCGGCCAGCTTTTTCTGTAATATGCGAAAGAGGGTCGTTTTGCCAGCGCCATTGGGCCCGATAATGCCGATCTTGTCGCCCCGATGAATTTCGAAATTCATATTCTGGAAAAGCAGACGATCGTCAAAGGATTTTTTGAGCCCGGTTACCGCCAAAACGTCATTGCCGCTTTTAACCCGGGGGATAAAGCTGAAATGGCTGTTATGAACGGTTTCGACCTTATCGAGCAACTCAATCTTACTTAAAGCTTTTTCACGGCTGGAAGCCCGTTTTGAGCTTTTAATGGAGTTATAGGCCCGGAACCGATCGATGACCTCCTGCTGGTGTTTAATTTCTTTCATCTGCTGCTGATATTGATGGTTCTGTTCCATCATATCCTGGCGTTTTTTAATGGCGTATTGAGTATAATTGCCATGATATTCTTTAACATTCTGCTGGGTCACCTCGATGATTGACGTACAGACCTTGTCAATAAAATAGCGGTCATGGGAAACGATGATAAAGGTTCCAGGGTAATTTTTCAGATATTGTTCCAGCCATTGAAGGGCATCGATATCGAGGTAGTTGGTGGGCTCATCCAACAACAGCAATTCCGGTTCCTGAAGCAGAATCTGACCTAGAGTAGCCCGGGTTTTTTCACCGCCACTAAGCATGGCGAAGGCTTTATCCTGATCTTCAGGTTTAAAACCCAGGCCATTGATGACCCCACGGATTCGGCTGGGATATTCGTAGCCGTGTTTTTCGGCAAAGCGTTCTTGGAGTTCACCAAACTCCAGCATTAGTTTTTCCTGATCGTCGCCTGCGGAGTGGGCAATGGCATCGCCGATCTGTTTGATCCGTTTTTCCATCTCAAGCAGCGGCTTAAAAACATCAGTGAGCATTTCAATCAGGGTGGTGTTTTCAGCGATATTGGATTCCTGGGATAAATAGCTGATGGTCAGCCCATTTTTCTTGCTGATTCGTCCGGTATCGGGCATCAATTCGCCGGTAATCAACTTGAGTAGGGTTGATTTACCGGTTCCGTTTCGTCCGACGAGCCCGATTTGTTTTCTTTCATTGATCGATAGATTCAAACCATTAAATATTTCATGGATACCATAACTAAAATGTAGATTTTCTATATTGATTAACATTATTTCACCTATTTTCGTTAATTTGTTCGGTTATTAAGGTTTATTGTTATTATTTTATCAAAAAAAGACTCAAATTAAAACGAATAATTTGACGTAATTAGTACATATTGATATAATTAGTCGATTATCCGAAAGAAAGGAGAAGTTATCATGCATCGCTTCTCAAAGAAAGTATCGATGACCGTTGTAAAACGGTTGCCAAAGTATTATCAATATTTAAGTGATTTACAGCTCAATGATATCGAAAAAATATCATCCCGGGAATTAGCCAGTCTAATGGGGCTGACAGCTTCTCAAATTAGACAGGATTTAAATTCTTTCGGGGGTTATGGCCAACAGGGGTATGGTTATAATGTGGGGGAATTAAAGGAGGCGATCAAGGAGATCCTTGTTCTTGATAGTGAATATAATTGCATCATTATCGGTGGCGGTAATATGGGTCATGCCATTGCAAACTATGAACGGTTTAAGCGCGAAGGCGTCATTCTAAAAGGCGTATTCGATGTTGATCCTTTAACGGTTGGTACAGTTGTTGGCAGTGTGGTCGTAAAACATATGGATGAGCTTGATGGATTTATTGAGTCGAATGAAATAGACATTGCCATTTTGTGCGTACCCCGGGAGGTCGGCCAGAAGGTGGCAACCCAGGTAACAGAATTAGGTGTAAAAGGTATACTTAATTTTAGTCCATTGGATTTGGATGTACCGAGTGATGTTGTGGTTGAAAATGTGAACATTACTGATAGTTTATTTACCTTAACCTATTTGCTGGGTGAATAAGGGTTGATCAGTAAAATATAAAGAGTTTGATTTTAAATCAGACTCTTTATATTTTTTAAAAGGGAATACCATTAGTTATTAAGTCTTCAATCAAAAAAAAACACGTTTTACGTGTTTTTTTGTTTATAACAAGCTATGTAAACATGATTCTCAAAGTTTTTGACTTACTTTCCATTGGAGCTTTTGAAATTAATAAAATCCAGGACTTCTTGCTTATAACTTTCCGGGAAAGAGAAGTAAGAAGAAAAAGAATCCACTTCTTCATTGGAAAAAACGTATGATTTTAAAAATTCTTCACAGGTCATCGGTTTGGGGTTGCTTGGTAAAAGCTTTGGCTGATCGGTTCTGCATAGTAAATAGTCAACGGAAACTTCGAAAAAATCAGCAATCTTAATCAGTAATTGATTTTCTGGTAAGTTCTTATCTTTCTCATATTTGGAGATGGAGCTTTTGTTAAGATAGAAAAGATTGGCAAAATTTTCCTGAGTTAATCGTTTCGAAATCCGCAACGCCTTTAATCGAGTACCAAAAGTATTATTTTCCATTTTTTCACCTTCTTTCAGTTTGGAATTGTTGGCATAAATGCACTGCTTATTGATTGATTATAACATATCTTTAACATTTGTCAAGATTTATGGTTGAATTTAAGTAAGAAATCTTAAATTGGTAAAGCATCAAAAGGGTGATCTTGCTTCTTTTAAAAGCCGGAGGCACTCCCCGTATTTGGCTTTTTCTGGCGTTGTTTCACCGGCTGGAAAGGGGGATTCCAGAGATTGGTTATTGATGGCAGTTTCAATTATTGTGTCGAATAAAGCATTGAATTCGGTATTGTATGGGTAATCAGTTGATTTGTGTTTTGATTTTCCGTCTTCGGTTATAATTTCATCGTAATTGAGAGCGATCAAGGTTGAGCCATTAAAAGAGGCTTCCATTAATCCCTGATAGCCATCCCGGTCAGGAGGGCTGGTGATTGAATAAGTATCGAGGGTATCAATTTTTATTGGTTCATGATCACCTTTCGCGGCCTGATCCAGAATTGCCTTGGATAATTTGACATATCGTTCAGATGTTTGAGTCGCCCCAGAGACAGCGTCTATTTCATCAGGATTCTGGGAAAGGATCAGTTCATTGTAAAGACGAAGATAGAGGGTGCCTAAATTTGCCACGGCCAAATTTTCCCAGGTGACATCTGAACCCGCCGTAGTCAGACGCTCGGCTTGATTTTTATCGATTTCTTTTAAATTTACCCGGGTAATGAGGCCGTTTTTAATTAAAATGCTTAATTGCTGAGCATAACCGTTTGAATCGTAATAGTTTGTAGCTGCTGAATAGAGGCCGTCATTCAGAGATTGAAAATTTTCGGTCGCCAAAATTGAACCGGTGGTGGGATCGTTGATCAGTTCTTTTTCCGTACAACCGGTTAATAAAAGTGGGATCAAACCTGAGATCAGGAGTAAAATCACCAGGCGCAGGCCGGTATGATTTTTGAATTTGTTTTTTAGCATCTTTATCACCAATTTTTTATTCGTTTTTAATAAGCAGAAGCATTCATCAGCGGCGGCACAATTTGTTTTTTTCGAGAAAAAACACCATCCATGTATTTGCTGAATTCTCCCGGCTGGAAACCAAACGCCAGTTGCGCCAGGTTCTTGGCTTCTCCGGCGATGATCAGTTCGGTTCCGCCTAAAATAATGTCGGTAACCATTAAAATCGCTAAATCCAGGCCTTCTTCTTCACATAATTTAGTCATTTCAAAAAGAACCCCGTCCAGTTTATCAAAAATACCGCGGAAATCCCCGGTGTTAATTTGCGACACCCCAATTCGATAGGACCCCATGGTGAACAGTTTCCGATCGGTGGAGATAATTTCAGCGGGGGGCATTTCTTTTAAATTACTGCCGGCCACCAGCATTTTTTCGCCGTAACTCTTAATATCGATAGTTAATATTTCACCCAATTCCCGGGCAATGGTCCGATCTTCTTTGGTACAGGTGGGTGAATTGAACAATAGCGTATCGGAGATGATGGCACTGAGCATCAGTCCAGCGATGTCTCTGGGGATCGGGATCTGATGCTCATGATACATTTTTGCAACAATGGTAGCCGTACAGCCAACCGGTTCAATGCGAAGGTACAGGGGCGTAGCGGTTTGTATTTCAGCCACCCGATGATGGTCGATGACTTCAATGATTTCGGCTTCTTCGACACCGATAATCGACTGATTACGTTCATTGTGATCGACTAGAATTACTTTTTTTCGGCTGAAGTCGATGAGGTTGCTACGTGAAATGGTGGAAATGACCTTTCCGTCGACATCCACTACCGGGAAACGATCATGATCAGAAGTCAGAATATTCTTTTTGACATCGTCAATGGTTTCATAGGTCATGAAATACTCCAGATTATTTTTCTGGTAATAGTTTTTGATCGGAATTCCCTGGCAGAGGAGCCGGATGACTTCGAAGGGACCGGAGGTGACAATCAGAACAGTTCCCTGATAGTCATCTGGGATCTGGAAGCCAAGCGTTGAAGCCGCATTGGAAACAATGATGATCCCGGCACCGGTGGCAAAGGCCCGGCTGATATACATCTCCTGCTGAACGGTGATCAGAATGTCTTCACTGTTTAAGGATTGGCCATCTTCAATTTCAGTGATGGTGTACACGTCACCGCGAACCAGTTCGGATTTGATTGACCCGTAAACCTGGGCTTCCAATAAGTCAATAATATTATTCAGCGGGGTTTCGCTATCCCGAAGCAGGGATTTTGAAAAGGCATCGGTGTAGGCTGGAATAATATCTGACAGTGAGACCATGCCGATGAGTTTTTTTTCATCACTGATCACCGGCAGGGAGCGGCCAGGGTGATCAATGATTTGTCCCATGGTTTTGGAGACCGAGTCCTTTTCACAGGCCATAAAAAAATCCGTAAGAATCAGATCTGAAACCTGGGGTTTGACATCCTTGATCAGTTCAGGTAATTCGACCTGAAAGGTATCCAGAACAAACTGAATTTCTTTATTGATGGGTCCCAAACGAGCTGGGAAAACCTGGGTATATCCCAGGGTTTGTTTTAAATGGGCATAGGCAATCGCTGAACAGATGGAATCGGTATCGGGATTGCGATGTCCGAAGACATATATTTTTTGGGGCATTTAAGGACCTCCTTTTATTTAGACAATCGAATGAGTGTTCAAAAAACGGAGCACATCGTCGTAGACAAGCTCCCGTTTATCTTCATTAAGAATCTCATGCCGCATCAATGGGTAAAGAATCAGATCGACATCCCAAACACCAGCTTTTTTTAGCTGCTGGGTGAGGTTAGTCACTTCTTTGCCCATCCCTCCCACCGGATCATCCCGTCCGGCTAAAAAAAGGAAGGGAAAATCTTTGGGGATCTTTTTCAGATTGGACTCCTTCGTCGTGTAGTCAAGACCATAAAATAAATCTCGATAAAATCCAGCGCTGCAGGTAAAGCCACACAGGGGATCCTTAATGTAGGCATCGACATTGGTTTTGCTCATGGAGAGCCAATCGTATTCGGTGCGGTTGGGTTTGTATTTTTTATTATAACTGCCAAAGGAAAGATCCGACAGCAGTTTGGATGGTGTTTTTTCACCTTTTTTCCGGATCTCCCGGCGGGCAATAAGGCTGGCGGCTTTACGCATAAGCTTGCTGATGCCCACGGTGGTGCCAATAATAACGGCCCCGTCATAGAGTTCAGAATAGTCAATAACAGCATGACGGGCTACTACCGAACCCATGCTGTGTCCGAGGATAAACAGCGGCAGATCCGGGTAAGTGTATTTAAGCATGGACGAGATTTCTCGGACATCTGAGACAACCTGAGCCCAGCCATTGCCGCTCGAAAAAAAGCCCAGATCACCGGAGTCTTGACCGGTTTGGCCATGTCCCCGCTGATCGTGGATCACCGCCAGGTAGTGATGCTGGTATAAAAAATCCATGAATTCATGATAGCGTCGGGCATGTTCGGCCATGCCATGAACGATCAGAACGACGCCCTTTGGTTGGGCAGGGAAGGGTGTTTCGTAATAAGTCAGCTTGACCTCATCAAATGCATAAAAACCATTGGTGGTTAAATTAATCATGTTTGATTCCCTTCTTTCATGTTGTCTTTTAGCTATTTTCATATTATAACAAACTATCTTAAAAAAAACAGGGTTCACTGTACTAAAAAAAAGATAATCAGTGTATAATTAGAATAAAAGTCTTTAGATTAAGGGGTAAAGAAAATGATATTAACAGTATTTGGCAATAATCGACCCTTTATGCCTATTTAATATGAAGCGACCGTTATTATGGGGATTTGTCACCTTAAGCTTGGGCATTATTGCGGTTTATTACCGCTTACCGGTTGGGGCGATGTTTGGCTTTGCATTTTTGTTGGCCGGGATGCCGTTTTTTCTCAAAGAGATCAAAATAACCCAGATGATAGTCGTTCTTAGTTTGTTCGGATTAGGTGCACTCTTGGGCTATGGATCCTTCCCGGAGATGGATGCGCTCGAAGGATTTTATGAAAAAGACGTTTCACTCATCGGGGTGGTCACTGATTATCCGATTCGCACCGAAAATCGTTTGACCATCAATCTAACTGCTAAAGAAATGATCACTACCGCTGATGAAAATAATCGTCTTGAGGACGTAACGGGGATCAGGGCGACCATTTATTATCAGGCTGATGCGGGTACAGTAGGCGAGAGCGATGTGCCAAAGACTAATGAAGAGCAGCAATTAGACCTTGCGCCTGGTGATGTACTGTTATTAGAGGGGAAACTGTCTCAACCGGCCGGCAAAAGAAATCCCGGCGGCTTTGATTATGCGCTGTATCTCAAATCCCAGTCGATTGACGGGTTATTGACGATTAAGCCGGAGAATATCAAACGAGTTGGTCAGGAAACGACATTATCTTACCAGATATTAGGCATCAAAAGAACCCTGGAGAATCAAGCTGATGCCAGTTTTTCACAGGATGTATCCGATTTGCTCAAGGGTGTGATTTTTGGCGAAAAAATCATTAATGCCGATCTGGCGAAGCGCTTTCAGGATGCCGGCGTCACCCATGTTTTATCGGTCTCCGGACTTCATGTCGGGTATGTGTTCCTGGCGCTTTCTGGCCTGCTGATGGTCATCAAAATAAAAAAGCGCTATTGGGTTCTTTTTCTGGCTCCAGCGTTACTTTTTTACATCGCCATCACCGGGTTTTCACCATCAGTGATCCGGGCCTCGATCATGCTCCTGTGTCTGACCTGGGGACAGGGAATTCATCGGGAACGGGATGCCTTGAATCAGCTTTGTCTGGCTGGACTGGTGATCTTAGGGTTCTGGCCCGCTCAACTTTTTCAGGCTGGCTTCCAACTATCAATGGGAGCGGTGCTGGGGATTGTTCTGTTTTACAACCCGCTACTGTACACTTATGAAAAATACCGGAATAAGAAACGGATTCACAATAAAATAAGTCCGGGACCGCTGGTTCAGGGTCTGGTCCTGACTTTTTGTGCCACTGTCGGCACAGTGCCAACTCTTTTATACCATTTTAAAAGCTTTACGCTGATTGGTTTTTTTTCCAATCTGCTGGTAGTTCCCCTGATCGGTGTTTTTCTGCTGGCTGGGATGGGATTTTTAGTGATCGTTGCCATTGTGCCTTTTTTAGCCCCGATTTTATCCGTACCGGTAGCATTTTTAGGGGAATCCATCATCGTGGTACTGGATGGGATCAATGACCTGGGAAAGGCCGCAAATATTTTGTGGATCAATCGCGGCGGACTGTCCCTGGCCGAAACCGGACTGTTTTTACTGCTGGTCTTTTTGATTTCAGGCTATTTTTATCTGCGGCAACCCTATGTCCGAAACACGGTAATGAGTTTAGGATTGGTGCTGGTGCTGATTTTGATGGCAACCCCGCTGTTGCCCAAAAATCTGGTGGTCACCGTTCTGGATGTGGGGCAGGGCGACAGTATTCTGATCGAGACCCCGGGCGGGCTGAATTATCTGGTTGATGGGGGCGGTTATCTTTTTGAGCGATCGAACCGGGTTTCGGATCAGGTGCTTTATCCCGCCCTGTATTCCAAAAATATCCGAGCGCTGGACGCCATCTTTTTAACTCATAACCATGTCGATCATCGTCAGGGCGTTGAAGAACTGATCTTTGACGGCTATCCGGTTAAAAATCTGTTTATGAGTGTTCAGACAAATAATGAAGAACTCCTCAATCAACAGCTGGTTCCGGTTTCGCTGTTAAAAAAAGGATCGCTGATTGAAGGGAGTGACGGCGTGACCATTAAGGTGTATAATCCTGAAGGACAGATACGTCCTGAAGAGGACGACCAGCAGAACAATGCCTCGCTGGTGATGACGGTTTCCTATCAAAAGTTCAATCTGCTGTTATGCGGGGATATTGAAGCGGAGGTCGAAAAACAGCTGGTCGCAGAAATGCAAGCGTTAAGTAGTGAAAAGGATTTTCAGATCATTAAAATTCCCCATCATGGCAGCAAAACCTCATCTACCCGCGAATTTATACAGGCAATTGATCCGGAAACAGCGGTGATTTCGGTGGGCGCTAATAATTCCTTTAAGCATCCCAGCGACGAGGTGATGGAGCGTCTGAACGAGGAAGCAATCGCGGCATTGCGTACCGATCAAAAGGGAGCCCTGGAGATTATCAGTAACGGGGAATTTATTCGCATCAAAAACTATGTAAACTAAATTTTAGAAGATAAAAATAACAAGACTCAACGGAAACTAATGGAGAAATACTGTGAATTATAAAGAACTAAGTAAAAGTATAAAAAATCAGGAGATCAGCGCGGTTTATTTATTCACTGGCCCGGAACAGTACATCGGCCATATGATGGAAAAAACGCTAATTGGGACAGAGCTGGCAAAGGGTCTGGAACCTTTGAATCTGACCACCTACAGTGACAAGAATATAGATATTTCAGAACTGCTGGCCACCTGTGAAACCCTACCAATGATGAGCAATAAGCGAATGGTCATTGTCCGGGAAGAAGCGCAGCTCGATAAGATCACCGATAAGAAGGATCTGGATCGGATTGCCGCCTACCTGGAGAAACCCTGTCCATCGACGCTGCTAATTATCTACTGGGAACAGCCGGACAAGCGCAAAAAACTATATAAAAGTCTGACTAAAGCTGGTTCCCTGGTGGTGTTTGAAAAACTCGATGCCAGTGATCTGCAGGCCTGGATCATCCGCCGGGTTAAGAATGCCGGTAAAAAAATCAACCGTTCCGAATTGGAATTCTTTATGCAGCGGTCGATGTATTTAATGAATGAGAAAAAAAACATGGAGATGGTGGATAATGAGCTCAACAGCCTGATTGATTATACGGGAGACCGCAATGAAATAAGTAAAGAAGACATCTTGCTGATCTTGCCCCAGTCGATTGAAGAAGGGATCTTCAAGCTGATCGACTATGCTATCAGCGGTCAAAAAGATCAGGCTCTGTTGATGCTCAACCATTTTTATCTGGAAGGAGAATCCCCCTTTGGGGTTTTCAGTCTGTTGTTGCGACAAATCCGGATGCTGTTGATGGTCAAGATTTACAGCGCCCGGGGATTGCCGGCCAAAACGGTGGCGGTGGAAATGAAACTGGCCCCTTTTATTGTCAATAAGATTTTAAAAAACGGGAAAAATTATCCCATCGATAATTTGTGGGAGATCATGGTCATCGGCGCAGACCTCGATGCCCAGATGAAACTGGGGGAAATCGATCAGAATTTTGCCCTGGAATTATTTTTGATGAAGATAAGATAAATCCCTAACACTTCGTACCGATGCGTTAGATTATCAAAAAGATAGCCTAGTACCGACAATTATTACATCATGTTGTACGCATCGGGGCGGACATGGCGATAGCCTTCACGCAAAAAAAGATGTACCTGAGTAAGTACATCTTTGGATAGACCCTAGAGACACGGGTTTTGGGAATATATAAATGAGGTAATTATGCAGTCGTCTTGTTTAAAATTCTAGCCAAAGTACTTTTTTTACGTGCTGCTGTGTTTTTATGTAAAACACCTTTTGTAACAGCCATATCAATTTTCTTTGTTGCTAAACGAAAAGCTTCCTGCGCTGCTTCAACGTTACCTTCAGTAACTGCAAGATCAAATTTCTTGACAGAAGTCTTAAGATTAGTTTTTACCATCTTATTTCGCAGACGACTGATTTCATTTGTTTTAGCTCGTTTCATAGCCGATTTAATGTTAGCCATGGGTTCACCCCCCTCATTTATTTATAACATAG
>JAQUWM010000110.1 GCA_028692885.1 Acetobacterium sp.
AATGATGACAAAACGCAATACCAGGGAAATAATATTAGAGGAAGCACTGAATCTGTTTTCGGTCAAAGGTTATCAGAGTGTGACCGTTAAAGAAATTGCCCAGGCGGTGGGTATCAAGGACAGCTCACTTTATAAACATTTTGACAGTAAGCAGGCCATTTATGATACCTTGCTTACGTGGATGAATCAGAAGTTTGAAGAAACCGTGACGTTTTACCGGTTGCCCCAGGGTGAAATGGAAAGTGTCGCCCGGGAATATGGCCGCAATGATTTGATCTGGCTTAAGAAAGCCTGCGAGGCCGTTTTTCTGTTTTTCCTGAAAGATCCGCAGGCATCGAAGTTCCGCCGGATGTTGACCATCGAACAGTATAAAAGTGATGATGCCGCCAAGACCTTGTACAACTGGTTTTTTAACGACGCGATTTTATTTCAGACCGACTTATTTAGTGAGATGATCAGGCAGGGAAGCTTCAGAGCAGGCCCGCCGCAGATCATCGCTTTGCAGTTTTACAGTCCCTTCTACACCCTTTTATGTCAATATGACAAGCTGCCGGAAAAAGAAGATGAAGCGATGGCCCTGCTGATGGCGCATATCGAACAGTTTGCGTCAATTTATCAAATAAGAAATGAGGAAAGCTGATGAATTTAAATAAAATGATGGATCAGGGCATTGCCCAAATTATGACAACCGCCGGCCGATTCTATCTCAACAATAGCAAAGGCCGGGCCTTTTTGATGGGTGTACTGCCGGAGCTGGCCAAAAGCAGTGCCCGCCGAAAGCAGCAGGAAAAAGAAGGCCTGCACGTACCGCCATTTCTGATTGCCAGTATCGCCTCCCAATGTAATCTCCACTGTGCCAGATGTTATGCCCGGGCTGGTGGCGGCTGTGGCCCGACCAGCGGCAAAACGGATATGGATGCCGGTCAATGGGGGAATGTTTTCGATCAGGCGGCAAGACTTGGTGTTGCCTTTATGCTGCTGGCCGGCGGTGAGCCCTTTTTACGCCGGGATATTCTGGAGCTGGCCGGGGCATACCCAAATGTGATCTTTCCAATTTTTACCAATGGCACAATGCTGGATCAGGAGACCATTGAATTTCTCGACAACCATCGCAATCTGATCCCCATTCTCAGCATAGAAGGCAATGCAAAAGAAACTGATGCCCGCCGCGGGGCGGGTACCCATGAGCAGATTGAAGCCGCCATGGCAGCCTTAAAAAAGCGCAAAATCCTGTTCGGGGCAGCCATAACCGTTACCAGAGAAAACATGGCGCTGGTGACCAGAAATGACTTTCTTGAAGCACTGGAGGATAAAGGTTGTGGCGTGAACCTGTATGTGGAATATGTCCCGGCGGAACCAGGAACCGACTATCTGGTCATTACGCAAAGCGAAATCAAGCAACTTCAGGCGATTTGTCTTAAACTGCGAAAATCCTTTCGGCGCATGGTGATCTTGTCCTTCCCCGGCGACGAGGAGGAAATGGGCGGCTGTCTGGCTTCCGGGCGGGGATTTTTTCATATCAATCCCTATGGTGATGCCGAACCCTGTCCCTTTTCACCCCATGCCAAACAGAACCTGACCAGTGATTCGGTGGAAGCCGTGCTCCGGTCCCAATATTTTGCTGATCTCCGGGAAATTGCCGTAAAGGCCGGAAACCATGGCGGGTGTACCTTGTTTGAGGTAAACGATCAGGTCGAGAAATTGTTAGCATAACCTTTTTTACAGACGATTAAAGACGTCAAAATAAGCCAGCCCGGTGTGTTTGCCGAAAACACATCGGGCTGGCTTGCAGTCTAGAAAAAACAGTAAAAAAATCGTTAATCAGGATCAGATGCGGTTCATATCAATGGTTGTGTTGATACAATCCATAGGTTCTATTCACGCCGATGGTGAAGATTATGCCATTTCCCGGCTTGTCCATTTCGGTAGCATCCTGGATGGCATTGACAACTGCTTCGGTTTTAGCGCTTTCCAGGATCATCATCACCACTTCTTTTTCCGGCTCAATATCCATGGCAAAGAGTTTTGCGTATTCATGAACACCCGAGCCCCGGGCATTAATAATGGTTCCGCCATTGGCACCGGCGGCTTCAGCTGCACCGACAACCGTTTCTGCATTGCCGCGATCGACAATCACAAATATCGCCTCATACATTGTTTTATTGACTCCTTTTTCGTCATGAATTTTATCATAGGAACAATTTCGAACCCCTAAAAAATTATTTAACTTGGCCGTGAAGGCAATCCCATGATGGGCTTTGGCAAATTTGAATTTGCGGCTGATTTCCTCAGCAGCGGTTTCGATTTTTCCGGTCTGAGCAATCATCAGCACCACTTCGACCCGTTCATCACAAATGTCCAGAAAATCAGTGACCAGACAATGTTGGGTGCCCTTTCCTAAAAAGATCGTCCCACCGGAAATTCCGCATTTTTTTCCCAGTTGCAGAATTTTGGAACCAACACCGAAATTGACAATGACAGCTAATATTTCATAGCTCTTTTTAGCGGAAAAATTTTCATGAGTATTCATTTTCGGAGATTCCCCCTTTAACAGTTTTAATTTTAAAAATCAGACCCAATATTTCCAGGGCAATAATCGGCATCAGGGCAACCATGGCAATCAGTCCAAAACCATCGACCAGGACATTGGCGCCTTCGATGGATTCGGCTGCACCCTGGGCAAAAGCCAGAATAAAAGTCGCCGTCATCGGACCCGAAGAGACCCCGCCGGAATCAAAAGACATCCCCACAAACAGCTTTGGTATCAGATAGCTTAAAACGATGGCCAGGATGTAACCGGGCAGCAGATAATGCCAGAGTTTGATTTCCGGAACGATGATCCGCAGCATCGATAAGCCCACAGCCAGAGATACCCCCAGTGATAAGGCAACCAAAACGACCTTTCGTTTTAAGTAGCCGCTGGTGACATCTTCAATTTGCTTGGTCAACACATAAACCGCTGGCTCAGCCAGAATAACCACCAGACCTAATAGCGCCCCAATGGCGATCAGCACCGCTTTATTGTCGATACTGGCAATATTATAACCTACCAGGGTTCCGACGTCCATAAATCCGGCATTAACTCCGGTTAAAAAAAGAACCAGACCAATCAGGGTATAAAGCAGACCCTTGATAATTCGTTTTAGCGGTTTCTTTTTTAATTTAAAGGAGATCATCTGAAAAACAACAAAGATGACGACAATCGGCAACAGGGCCAGAACGACCTCATAAAGTATCGTGGGCAGTTTATTAATAAAAGGCAGGATCACAGCGGTTGATTCGGACAGACCACTGTCAAGACTGCCGCTGATTTCTTTGGTACCCTTTAAAACACTCATAATCATCACTGCCAGGATGGCACCAGTAGAGGCAATGCCAACGAGACCAAAACTGTCATCTTCCGACGCGCTCCCCTTTTTTAATGAAGAAATCCCCATCGACAAAGCCAGAATAAAAGGAACCGTCAGCGCTCCAGTAGTGGCTCCAGAGGCATCAAAAGAAATGGCCAGAAATTCCTGGGAAGTAAATAAAGAAATAATCAGAATGACGCCATAGATGATCGTCAGGAGCAGGTTTAGGGACTTGTTATAAATAACGCGTAAAAAACCAACGGTCAGCAGTAGGGCGATCCCAACGGAAACACAGAGAATAATTTCGGTTTTTGTGATAACATTGGCTGAAACAAGGGCTACCTGGCCCGCTAGAATATGGAGATCCGGCTCAGCCACCGAGATGAAAAAACCAAGGACTAAGCCGGAAACGATAACGATCCAGACCTTGTTGCTTTTGGTAATATGGGTCCCCATCAGATTACCGATGGGGGCTATGCCCAGATCGACTCCGAAGAGGAAAATAGTCAGTCCGACCACAATCAGCAACGCCCCCAGCAGAAAGCGCATCATGATATAGCTTTCAATGGGAACAAGGGTCAGGCTTAAAATGACAACCAGTAGTGTAATCGGTAATACCGAGATCAGAACTTCTTTGAACTTTTCAAAAAGAATGTTCAAAATAAATCCCCCTTTCTTTATTTTATGGTTGATTAACAGCGTTTAAAGGTCAACAACCGGTTTAACAAAGCATTGGCAATCTATGACATAGAAATATGCTACGACTAACAACTCCATCCATTATACCCGAAAAAGCCGATCAAAACAATGGTCGTCTTGTATTTAATAAATTGCCGTAATGGTGGTTTAATTTACCACATCGTCAATTTAGACAACGTTTTTTGACATAAAATCAAACGGACTTTGGGTTTGTCAATTTCAGAAGAGCAGAGGAGGGATACTAATGCATCAGTTGCTAAACATCAATAATGAACTGCATGAAAAATGGCGAAAAATTATGTTTCGCACCTGTGTAATAATCGGTATCATCATTTTTATTGCTGAAATTTTCATCTTTATTTTTAATAAACACAGCCAGACCTTTTCGCCAGCCATCATCCGCTATCTCTTGCTCTATCTGGTACTGCCATCGGTGTTGAACCTAATTTTTATTTTAGGGGCGTATTTTATGCTAAAAACAGAAAAAACCAGTGAAAAAACCAAAAATCATACGGTTGCGATCCTGTTTTTTCTGATTTGCGCCTGTGTTCAATGCTTTCATCACACCTTTCCGCCGATCTTGTGTGTGCCCTGTATTGCGGTGTTTATGACGATTATCTTTGCTGACTTAAAACTGACGCGTCTTGTCTTCGGGTTGAGCTATATCTCTCTGATTCTGGCTTTCCAGATTGCCAGTTTTGAAGGCGATCGCGATGTAAAAGCGATCTTTTTGGATTGTATCGTGGCTGGGATTATGATCTTTTGCTCCTATCTGGGGGCCAAGGTACTGACCCGTTATACCAATGAACAGGCACAGAGCATCCACAACAGCTACTTAAAACAAATGGAGCTAATCCAGGAAGCCAAAACAGAACCGCTGACCGGACTTTTAAATCGCCGGGCGATGGTCGATATTCTGGGGCAGGCGGTTTATCAGGAGGGGGTGACCAGAACCCCGTTGATTCTGGCCGTTATTGATCTGGACGATTTTAAGCTGATTAATGATAGCTATGGTCATAGTAAAGGTGACGAAGTATTAGTAACATTGGCGGACATCTTATCTCAGAATACACCGGGTAATGAAAATGTCTTTCGCTATGGTGGGGAAGAATTTGTTTTGTTGTTTAGCGGTCATCCCATCGCAGCTGTTGTCGAAATGATTGATAAAATGCACCAGGAATTCAGGGAGCACCATTTTGATTTTCTTAAGGGATCTCAGATAACCTTCAGCTGTGGGATTGCGGAATATGCCAATTCCGGCTGGTCAACCAGTGAGTTTTTTGAAAAGGCCGATCAGGCTCTTTATCTGGCCAAAAGCGAAGGGAAAAATCAGAACCAGATATATGAAAAACGGCTGGAGGAGCACAAGCTTACTCAGTGCTATGCGTCCGGTTGACGGGAATCAATCGGGCGTTTTTAGTATAAAATTGTTGACTTAACAAATCTTTAACATCATCAGGATATGATATCATGCAGTAGAATCCAGCAGGGGAGGAAAGATAATGATCAATATTTTAGTAATTGAAGACGACGAGAAACTGAACTATATTGTCTGCTCATTTTTAAATAATAAGGGCTACCGAGCGATCAGCTGTAAAAATGGCAGTGAAGCCTTTGACCGGATCCTGGAAGAACCGGTGAATCTGATCATCTCGGATATTATGATGCCGGAGATGGACGGATTTGAACTGGCCGCAGAGATCCGCCGCCAGGATAAGAGCATCCCGATTCTGTTCATGACGGCCCGGGATGACATGTCTGCCAAACAAAAAGGCTACAGCTTGGGCATTGACGATTATATGGTAAAACCGATCGAGATGGATGAACTGCTCTTACGGGTGTCGGCCTTATTACGACGGGCCAATATCCGCAATGAGCGAAAACTGGAAGCGGGTTCGCTGATCTTAAATGAAGAGGAAACTACCGCGTATCTCAATGGAGAGGAAGTTTCGCTGACGGTAAGGGAATTTAATATTCTATTTAAGCTGTTATCCTATCCTAAACGCACCTTTACTCGGGCTCAGCTGATGGATGAGTTTTGGGGATATGATACCGAAAGCACGCCCCGAACTGTGGATGTTTCGATCACCAAACTGCGTGACAAACTTTCAGACTGTGACGATGTGGAAATTGTGACAGTCCGGGGCCTGGGATACAAGGCGGTGATTAAAGGATGAAGTTTCGCTATGAAAATCTGGAAGATAAGCGGATCAATGCCAAGCGCCCTTTCTGGAAAGAGTTTTTAATTGTCTTTGGGGTGGTATTAATCTGCAGTGCCGGAGAAGTGCTAATTTTCAATCAGCAGATGCTGGATCAGACCAATCCCTGGATCATGGCACTGGTGGGCATGTCCTATGCGCTGTTTATGGGACTGATTGTCAGTCTTGGGACCCGCTTTATTATGTATACCGGATTTCAAAGGCCATTGACGGAAATCGGTCAGGCAGCCCGAAAAGTGGCCGCTGGCGATTTCACTGTTCACGTGCACTCCCAACGAAAAGACCATAAAAAGGATGACCTGGAGGTGCTAATCGATGATTTTAACAAGATGGTCGAGGAACTGGCTACCATTGAAACCTTAAAAAGCGATTTCATCACTAATGTATCTCATGAGATGAAAACACCGCTGGCGATTATCCAAAGCTATGCCTCAGCGCTCAGAAAAGAGGCATTGCCCCAGGAAGAAAAACAGGAATATATTGATACCATTGTCGAGGCCTCAAAAAAACTATCTACCTTAGTAACCAATATTCTAAAATTGAACAAGCTGGAAAATCAGGAAATTATCCAGACCGAAAGCTACGCCCTGGATGAACAGCTGCGCTGTTGTATGCTGGCACTGGAAGATAAATTTGACGAAAAAAACATCGAATTTGACGCCGA
>JAQUWM010000025.1 GCA_028692885.1 Acetobacterium sp.
CGTAAGGGAGGTTATGTCATGGCTAAAGAATGTTTTGTATGTAAAAAAACCGTTGTTAGTGGCAACCAGGTTAGTCATTCAAATAAACACAATAAACGAGTTTGGAAACCCAATTTACAAAGAGTTAAAGTTGTAATTGAAGGCACACCACAACGAATTAGTGTTTGTACACGTTGTTTGAGATCCGGTAAAGTCGAAAGAGCCTAGTCTCTTTTATCTGCGGAACCATAGTTGAAGAGTCTTTAATCAGACTCTTTTTTCTTGTGTCAAGATAAAGTGCCAGGCGAGTATGCTACTCGTTTGGCAGTTAGCTGACACCACTCAAAACCCAGACCCTCTGATGCATTTTACTTTCAGCGAACACTTCTTACTTCTTTTAATCTTCGGGAATAACGATCAGTAGCAGCCCCTCTTTAAAAGCAATGCACTGTGTGTTATCATTCGTCACATTGCTAATACCATAAGGCTTGTCGATGGTCATTTGCCCTTCATTAATGGGGTATTCAAATCCGGTAATCGTCAGCCCCTCAACTACTCCACCAATCGGCAATATCGAAACAATCGTACCAGTCGAAAAATAAAATGTTGTCGTTTTTCCGATCATTCTAATGCGGTTTTTTTCATTGACCATTTCGGCTTCAATGCCAACATCGATAAACCGTTTCAGTAAATAGATATTACCCAGACTATGATCCATCCGGGAGCCCAGACCACCGAGAATGATCACTTTATCAGCACCCATTTTGATGGCATGGGTAATCGCCAGTTCAGTATCTGTTTCATCTTTTTTTGATGGATAAGATTCAAATTTTATCGTTTTAAAAAACGCCCTGGTTTCAGCAGTAATTGAATCCATATCACCAATGATAATATCCGGTTTGAGATTAAGTTCTCTGGCGTAGTTTGCTCCGCCATCGGCACAGATTAGATAGTCGGCCTTAATTTCTTTTAAATACCCTTCATAAAAAACTTTATTGTAATATTCACCATTTGTAAAAATGATCACCTTCATCGATATTGATCCTTTTTTATTTCCTCCAGTAAACTTAAATAATGTTCATATCGAACAGCACTGATTTCGCCATCCGCAACTGATTTTTTAACGGCACAGCCGGGCTCTTCTTTATGAAGACAGCTTTTAAAGCGGCACTCTCCGCGAGAAAATTCCGGAAAATACTCCCGCAGTTCTTCCGGTTTGATCATTTCCGAAATCTGATATGATGAAAAACCCGGGGTATCAAGTAAATAACCACCATTCTTGGTTTCCAGTAATTCGACATGTCGAGTTGTGTGTTTCCCTCTTTTTAATTTTTGACTTAGTGCCCCGGTCGCCATGGTTTGATCAGCACATAAGTAGTTAGCCATAGTCGATTTTCCAACCCCCGAGGGACCTGCCATAAAAGCGGTTTTACCCCCTATTTCTCTGATAATCTTATCCATGGTGTCCGTATCCTGCTTACTGAAAAAAAACAGCTTATAGGGGGTTTTTTCGTAGATCTCTTTAATCGCACTCTCCTCTTCAGTGCTTGTTAAATCGCGCTTAGTAAAACACACAATCGGTTCTACATTTTGGATCTCTGAGCTAATTAAAAGCATATCCAAAAGCAATAAATTTGGTTTCGGATTTATCATTGAAAAAACAATAAGACCAATATCAACATTGGCCACCGGCGGTCTTAAAAAAATATTTTTTCGGGGCAAAATTGACTCGATCATCCATTCTCCGGGATTATCGGACTGAATCATCACTTCATCACCAACTGTGGGGATAATTTTCTGGTGCCTTAATACACCTCTTGCCTTACACTCTAATACATCATTGTCTCGATCAGTTTTTACATAATAAAATCCGCCAATACCCTTAATAATTTTTCCCGGTACTTGTTCGTTTGATATCAATATTAATCCTCCTCTTTCAAATTATAAATTCTTTCTGATATCTCAACACTTTTTCTAAATTAAATACGGGCTTCTATAATCAATTGAAACATCGTTCCAGTCGAACCTTTCAAGGAAATGTACGAATTGAATGCTCAATTGTTATATAAACCCGTAAATATCATTTAAAATTTTTAATCAACCATTATCAAAAATCAATGTAACCAGTTCCAACACTTGATCCATCGATAAATACCTCATAGGTTTCGCGGCCAACGCCTTCGACATTAACTGAAAACACATCGTCAGACATATTGGTGCCCTCATAAATCAACGTCTCTGTTTTATCTGCCGCAATTAAGACAACCTTCACCTTAACTGATTTTGATGGATTTTTTTCAATATACTCACTTAAATCGATCGTTAATTTCTGCGTTGACTTCTTACCGCCGCTAACCACAATCGACACATCTGAATCTTTAGCAACCTGATTGCCATCGGTGGGAGACTGTTTCATGACCATTCCTTTGGAATAGTCAGTACTGGTCTCATAGGTGATTGCGCCGACAGTCAACCCTGCATTTGTGATAGTGTTTTTGGCATCAGCCTCAGTTTGACCAATGATACTTGGCACCGTGACGAGATCTTCACCCTTACTGACATAAATAGTTACCTTTGTCCCTTCATTGGCCGTCGCATTCCCATTGGGATTCATTTGAAAGACAATATCAGCACTATAGCTGTCGTTGTATTCTCTTTTAATTTCACCAACCACGAAATTAGCAGCTTCAATGACTTTAACTGCTTCTGTTTCACTTAACCCGATAACTGACGGAATTGTCCCAGTCTTCACACCTTTGCTGACGGTTACCTTGACCGTTTTTCCACTTTCCAATTCTTTCCCACTTTCCGGGTTTTGAGTCATAATCAGCCCCGCTTCAACGTCTGCGCTATATACTTCTTTTTCAACTTCCAGAACCAGATCTAATTTTTCGAGCGTTGTTTTCGCTTCTGCAGTAGTTTTACCTTTAATATCCGGTACTTGCACCGTCTTTCCGGAAAAGAAAGCGTAGGCCATAATACCCATAGCTGCGATGGCCAAAAATGCAAAGACCGAAGTAAGAATGATCTTACGTTTCTTTTTTCTGGCGGCCGTTTCTTTTGGTGTTTCATAATAATACTCGTCATCATCATCATCCTCTTCTTCATCGGGGTGAACAGCTGCGTGACTGCCAGTATTTTCAACGTGAAAGAGACCTTCCCGAATAATGTGGGTATCATTCCCCAAATGATTGCCATCCCCGGCAGCAAAACTCAGATTTTCCAATACCGCTTCAAGATCTTCCATTAGTTCGTCAGTATTCTGATACCGCTCGTCCGGTTTTTTCTGCGTCAGTTTAATAACGATCTGATTGACCCGTTCGGGTATTTTAGGTTCCAATAATTTAGGTGGGACAATCTCTTCTTGGATATGTTTGATGGCGATGGTAACGGTGTTTTCTTCATCAAAGGGGAGCTTTCCGGTTAATAGCTCATAATATAAAATTCCTAGGGAGTAGAGGTCTGAACGCTCATCAACAAATCCGCCCTTAGCCTGTTCCGGAGAAATATAATGAACCGAACCCATGGTTTGATTCGTCATGGTGACAGTTGAACTGGTAATCGCCCGGGCGATTCCAAAATCTGCCACCTTGGGAACCAGATCCCGGGTTAACAGAATATTATGGGGTTTAATGTCCCGATGGATTATTTTATTTTCATGGGCACAGCGCAATGCATTGGAGATATCCATCACAAACCGGGTCGCTTCAGTATAATCAAGACGTCCTTTTCGCATTAAATATTGTTTCAGAGTAATCCCATCAACAAATTCCATGATGATATAGTAAATATTGTCCTGAACGCCAACATCATAGACGCCGACAATATTAGGATGTGATAAACAGGCAACGGCCTGCGATTCCCGATCAAATTTTTTAATAAACTGCTCATTTTCGGTATACTCTTCGCGTAGTACTTTGACTGCAACATAACGATTCAGCTTTAAATCACGAGCTTTATAAACATAGGCCATTCCGCCTCGTCCAATCAACTCAACAATTTCATAACGTTTTCCTAATGTTCTACTGAGCATTTGGCACCTCTTCCAGAGGCTTGAATAGGACAACAGTGATATTATCCTTGCCTCCGTTTATGTTTGCCAGATCGATGAGTTTTTTCGCTGCATCTTCCAGACTGTTTTCTAAGATAATAGTCTTCATATCTTGATCGCAAACCATATTAAAAAGGCCATCTGAACAGATAAGATAGATTGCTTCGGGATTGATCTCATAGCGATAAAAGTCAACATTCACTGAATTATCGGTTCCCAGCGCGCGGGTGATCACATTTTTTTGGGGATGTATTTCTGCTTCTTCCTGGGTTATCTTTCCTTCATCCACCAGGATCTGAACAAGCGAGTGATCTTTCGTCAAGCGGATGATTTCGTCCGCAGTAATGCTGTAGGTGCGACTGTCGCCAACATGGCAAATACATAAATAATTCCCGTCAACGATACACATAGTCAGGGTGGTTGCCATGCCTAAACGTGCGGGTTCATCATCGCCAATTTTTTTGAGTTCTAAATTAATTGATTTTACAAAAGACATCATCTCTTCTGAATCAAAATAGTTCTGAATCCCTGATAAATTATTTTTGATAAAATCCACCGCTGTTTTACTTGCTATTTCGCCGCTGCGATGTCCTCCCAGGCCGTCTGCTACTGCAAAAACATAAGAAATACGATCAACGTTTTTTATGGTTGCTGCCAAGTAGGCATCTTGATTCACCTTTCTCAGTGATCCAACGTTGGATCCATAGGCACATTTCATAAACTCACCTTATCCTCATATCTTTTTTTTCGAAGCTGACCACATGCTGCGTCAATTTCTCGTCCCATTTTGCGTCTCATCGTAACATTTATTCCGTGTTTTTCTAGTTCTCCAAAAAAACAACTCAATCGAGGGCTCTCTTTATAAGCGGTTTCCTGAACCTCATTCAGCCCAATTAGATTTAAATGGTTTTGACTTCCTTTTAAAAGTTTGATTAATCCGGCGATATCTTCATCACGATCATTGTAACCGTCAATTAAGGCATATTCATAAGTAATCCGTCTACCCGTCTTTTTGAAATAAGCTTGACAGGCATCCATCAACGGTTCCAAATCATAACGGTTTGCGATCGGCATTAACAGTTTTCTTCGTTCTGAAAAGACTGAATGAAGCGATATAGCAAGGTTAATCTGGAGATTTTCTTCAGCTAAAGCTTCAATTCCCGGAATGATTCCACAGGTGGAAAGACTGATTTTTCGCTGTCCGATTCCAAAGCCCGTATTGGCGATACGAATAAATTTGATTACTTCATCATAATTCTCAAGTGGTTCACCGATTCCCATAATCACGACATTCGAAATTCGCAGATTTTCTTCTTTTTCCGCTAAAACTATTTGAGCTAATATTTCTCCAGCGCTTAAATCTCTGATTTTTCCACCTCTTGTGGAAGCACAGAATTTACACCCCATATTACATCCAACCTGTGTTGACACACACAATGAAGCGCCATGTTCGTAGTGCATTAACACAGCTTCAATGTACTGACCATCTTTTTGCTCAATTAAATATTTTTTTGTACCATCATGATGATCTTCTTGTTTGGTTTCAATTCTACCATGAAATAATTCATACTTGTCAGATAATTTCGCTCTTAAACCACTGGAAAAATTAGTCATCTCATCGAATTTTTCACATCTTTTCTCATACAGCCATTGATATAACTGTTTCCCACGATACCTGGCCTCGCCAAGATTTACCATGAGTACTTCACATTCATTGATGTCTTTGCCAAAAATATTTTCCTTCATGTTTTACTCCTATACTATCAGAGAAGCATTACACTCAACGGGATGCTTTACATAGATTGTTCTATTATATCAAAATAATTGATCGAATTCAATTTTTTCAAAATTCTTTTTTCTCTGTTTAAAGTAGTACCTTTTCTTTGGTCAGTATTCATAAAGCCCTTCAATTGCTGACCCGGCTTTACTATTTTTTTAATAAGCACATAAAAAAACTGTCACAGCCATCGATTAAAGGGCTGGTATAGGTGTAGTCATTGCCGTTGTCATCGGAAATGATCTGTAGCTGGGGAAATTTAACCAGTAGTTTATTAATCTGGTTTTCATTTTCATCTTTATTGATCGTGCAGGTTGAATAAAGCAGTTCACCTCCGGATTTTAAGTACCGGACGGCATTTTCAAGCAGGGTCGCCTGAATTTTCACCAGTTCTTTACGGCCTTCTTTGGTACTGTGATATTTTATTTCTGGTTTTCGTCTGATCACCCCAAGACCTGTACAGGGGGCATCCAATAGAATTTTGTCGAAAGAGGCTTCATCGGCCAGTGAAAAATCGCAGCCATCCTGATCTTCCAGACTGATATTCGTACAACCCAGCCGCTGCATGCTTTGTTCAACAAGTTTCAGCCGGCTGGCATAAACATCGCGAGCAATAATCTGACCATCATTATCCATCATCTGACTAAGATAGGTTGTTTTCCCGCCAGGTGCCGCACACATGTCCAAAACCCGGTTCCCCGGTTTGGGATTCAACCGTTCAACAGTCAGCATTGCGGCCTGATCCTGGATCAGAAAATGGCCATCACGATACAAATGGGAATTTTCAATATTGTTTTCAAAAATCCCCAAATTTGTCAGATGAACGGCATTAGGCGACACGTTTCCGGGTTGTGCCTCGACCCCGGCATCCTGCAAATCTTGAATCAATTGATCTTTTGACGTTTTTAGGGTATTACAACGCACTGTAAATGGTGGTTTTTCATTCAGCAGCGGAATAATCGCTTCGGCCTTTTCCACCCCATAGACTTCGTAATATTTATGGACAATCCAGAGCGGCACCGAATAGCGGATTGATAAAGCTTCCTTTTCATTATCCCAGTTTTCAAACTTGAATTCTTTACCATCTTTTTCGATTTTTCGCATAATGTTACGCAACACACCATTGATAAAACCTTTAGCCTGAGGCTGAATTTCGGCAGCCAAATTGACCGATTCATTAACAATGGCATAGTTGGGAATTTTATCCAAAAAATAGAGTTGATAAATAGCTATCCTTAATATTTCACTGACCTCTTTATGTAATTTATTGACCGGTCGGCTACTTTGCTGTTTAATCAAATAATCCAGATAGATCTGATTTTGAAGACAGCCATAAACAATATTTAAATAAAGCCGACGGTCATCATCTTTTATGGAAAAATGCTGCAAGGTTCTCTTGATTTCCAAATTAGAGTAGGCGCCATCATAGTCAATTTTCAGCAGGGTTTCCAGTGCAAGTTTTCGAATATTCATCAATCTCTTGACCCTCTTAATATAATTAGTCTAATCAACGTTAACAAGGACATCAGCGCTGCCGCAACATAGGTGAGGGCGGCTGCCCTTAAAACCTTTTTCACCCCAACTTCTTCGCCTGGCTGCAGCAGGTTGTTGTCAACCAGGGCAGTAATGGCCCGCTTGCTGGCATTAAATTCTACCGGTAAAGTAATCACTGTGAAAAACAAACTAAATGAAAACAGAATAATCCCCAGATTCATAAACATCGTCCCCCAGCCCGAAGTTTGTCCGAAGAAAAGTCCTATAAAAAATATCGGCCAGGCTAAATTTGAGGCAAAACCGGTAACAGGCACAATAAAACCTCTAAACCGCAGTGGCCAGTAGCCTTCCTTGTCCTGAATGGCATGACCGGTTTCATGGGCGGCAATGCCAACTGCTGCCACGCTGGCTTGTTGTCCAACACCAGAAGATAAACGCATGATTTTATTCCGAGGATCATAGTGATCAGTCAAATTTCCAGCTACATTTTCGATGTCAATGGCATTCAATCCATTGGCATTTAATAATCGACGCGCCGTATCCGCCCCGGTCAACCCATTTTTAGTCGGTACCTTACTATATGCTTTGTAGGCGCTGCTCACCTGATGCTGCGCATAGGCGGCAAAAATGATTCCCGGAACAAGTATCAACATCGTCCAATAATATTCTAAAAAAAACATTGCATTTCCCCCTTAACTTTCTAAATCTTAGCATAATTACCTAAAGAACTGCTTAGACTAGTTTAAAATAGTTCCAATTTTCAATTTTTTTCCGCGTAAAAAAACGGTGGCATCCATCCGCTTTTTACCTGGTACTTGAACTGATCCAATTTTTAGGGCGTCGTTTTGTGTTTTAATCACAAGACCGTCCCGATCATTGGCAATAAGAATGGTTCCCGGTTTTTCCTGGCCTTCCCAGGTTATGATCTCCGGCTGAAAGCACTTTATTTTTTCATCATAATACACTACATAAGCCCCTGGTGCTGGATCCGTTCCATTAATCAGATACAGTATCTCCCAGCTGGTTTTGGCCCAGTCGATATGGCCGGTATTTTTAAGAATCTTTGCTGCATAGGTGGCCAACGAATCATTTTGAGGAATCGGTTTTAGCGATCCTGCCACTACCTTTTTGATCGTTTCAATTAATAGACCTCCACCTAAAATAGATAAATCCCGGTAAAGACTTTGAAAGGTGGTCGTCTCGGTAATCGGAAATTCTGCCTTTGACAATATATCTCCGGTGTCCATCCCTTCGCCCATCTGCATAATGGTAACCCCAGTTTTTGCTTTTCCATCAATGATGGCTCGTTGAATCGGTGCTGCGCCACGATACTCAGGTAATAGTGAGCCATGAATGTTCAATGCTCCAAAGGTCGGCATTTCTAAAATTTCTTTGGACAAAATCTGACCATACGCCGCAACGATAAAGATATCTGCTTCGAAACTCTTCAATTGCTCAATAAATTGCGGATCTTTAATTTTTTCAGGCTGTAAAACTGTGATACCCAACTCAAGTGCTTTAGCTTTTAATGGCAGTATTTCAACCCTATTTCCTCTTTTATTGGGACGATCCGGCTGACAAATTGCTGCGACAACCTGATATTCGGCAGACACAAGGCTTTCCAGGGCAGGAATACCGAAATCAGTTGTTCCCATAAAGATTACCTTGATTTTTTTCATTTTTCGACGCGATCTATAAACAAAATCCCATCCAGGTGGTCAAGTTCATGACAAACAGCTCGCGCCAGCAAATCCGCGCAGAAAAGTTGAAAAACCGTGCCATCCAGATCAGTTGCTTCAACCACCAATGATTCCGGTCGTTTAACCAAACCCGCCTGTTCCGGAAGGCTGAGACAGGCTTCTTCATCCTCTTCTTCACCTTCGGTAGAAATGATGGTAGGGTTAATAAAGGTCATCGGTCCGTCACCAACATCGATAACAAACAAGCGTCTTAAAATACCGACCTGTGGCGCTGCCAAACCAACACCATCGGCTTTTTTCATGGTTTCTACCATATCATCATTTAATGTTTTTATTTTTTCGTCTATTTCTTCGATAACCCGAGATTTTTTTCTAAGAATTGGGTCTTCCTCAATTCTGATTTGTCGAATAGCCATTTTATCCTCCTGATTTATTATTGTTTGTAAATTCTTTTATAAATTTATTTGAATCGAAACCTTTGATTTCAATCCTTCTATTATACCAAGCCCAATGATTTTTGGCATTAAATTTTGAAAAACACATGGGTCAGACGTCTTTAACACAATTTGATAGGTAATGTTCCCACCCTTAGTCACACCAATTCGCACCGGTTTGTAAACAACATTTTCGATTCCGTATTCTTTTAATTCTTCTTTCATCGTAACATAAAGCCGAAATGCATCATTTTCCGCTTCCTTTTCATTCTTTTGAAAAACGCCGAAGCTGACCATCTCAACAATCGGCGGGTATTTCATCAATTCTCGATAGCGAATTTCGCCCCGGTAAAACTCCTCAAAACTTTCATTTTTGATCGAATAAATTGTTTCATTTTCTGGTTCGTGGGTTTGAATCAATCCCTTTGTCTTACCATCCATCGCTTTTTCAAAAAAACGGCTGTAAGTCTGATAGACTGTTTCTGAAGCCTGATAGTTCCCCTGATTAAGATCCCGATCAATCAGAACGGCGGCCGCAACACCAACATTGATCAAATTAAAGTGCTTGATAATAACCTGAGTTCCGATTAACACATCAATTTCTGCGTTAGCAATAGCCCTGTTTATTTTTTTTATTTCTGTTCGTTTCATATTTCCCTGAACCGTACCGATTCGGATCCCTGGAAAAACCTTTCCGAGATACTCTTCTAATTGATCAATACCGAAACCCATGTGTCTGATTTTATCGCTACCACAATCTGGGCATCGTAGCGGAACCGCCATTTTATATCCGCAATAATGACAATGCAGGGAATGATCATGATTGAAGTATTTTAAAGAAATCCCGCAATGGGGGCATCTTTCGATATGACCACAGTTACGACATAACACACTGTTGGCATAACCCTTATTATTAATAAATAGTACACTCATACGTTTTTGCTCAAAGCCGATCTGGATATCTTTTAGCAAGATCCGGCTTAAAATGCCCATGTTCCCCTGGTGCATTTCTTTTTGCATATCGACGATTTCAATGGTGTGTCGCAGTTTGTGTTCTTCACCAATTCGGATCATTGCCAGCGCTTTTTTTTCGATTTGGTACCAGGTGGCAACCCGGGGCGTATCGTCTGCAATGATATAAGCAGCTTCCATTATTTCACTTGCTTTTTTGGCAATATCGACGATATGAAACCGGGGTGTTGAGATACTTATATGTGACGAATCATGATCATCATCAATGATAATCAGACCCAGACTTTTAAATGGTAAAAACAGGGCTGATCGCACCCCAATCACTACTTTTAATTCCCCGGTTTGAACCCGCTGATACAATTCTGCTCGTTGTTTTTGGGTGAGTCGTCCGTGAAAAACACCAACCTGATCACCAAAGTATTTGTAAAACATTTCCATGCGCTGAAACGTCATATTGACTTCTGGAAAGATAATAACGGCTGATTTATTGGATTTCAACTGATCTTCGATGGCTTTAAAAAACAACCGATATTTGCTGGCCCCATCAAAAACATGAAAAAAAACACCTGACTTAACTTTCATCAATTCCTGATACCGATTGTAACTTTGCTGTTCTCGGTTTGTTAAAATAACTGACTGGTCTTCTTCTGCTACTCCTACCTGATTAAGTCGCGGCGTCTGTGATAAAGTTTTATATTTAATAACGTAGTCTTTTTGAATTAAAGGATTTAAGCTTTTTTCAAATTGTGCCGCTACCATTTTCAGATCTCCTGCTGTCATGTCATGGTGGAGCAGGCAGTCCATCAGCTCGCGTTGCTTTTTACCGATTTTTTTATCCTTTTCAATGGCTCCCCGCCCTATGTCGGTAAGATGATAGCTTGTTTCGGCCGAATCATCCTCCCCGTTTGGATCACTGAGAATTCTCCAACTCTTTTTAGCGTCGACAATTTTTTTCTCAACCAGGCCAATCAGAATAACTCGATCTTCCGGTTTCACTCTTTTTATTAAAAGCGCACTGCTATCTTCTCTAAAATAATGCTCAAGAAACCAGTTTTCTTTCAAATCCAGATCAAAGCTATCCGGGTTTTTGTAATAATAGGTCTCCTGTTTAATTTGAACCGACATCGTAAAATAAGAGAGGGCTTCATAAAATAAAGAACAATAGGTGGTCTTCATCCAAAGACACAATTCTATTTGTTCTTTATTTAAAATTGGTTGACTATCAATATTTTCAGTAATTTCTTTGATTCTACCCGAATAATCAGTTGTTTCTTTAATTCGTATAACAAAACCTTCAACCCGCCGATTTCCGAACCCAAATGAAACAACAACGCGCATCCCCGTTTTAATTACCGCTTCCAGCTGTTGCGGAATTCGATAGTCATAGGCATGATCGATACGTTTATTCGTCTGGTTTAAAAAAACTTCGGCAATTTTCACGGTACAAATCCTATTCTGTTATCGTTAATGTTTCTTCAGGTTTATCACTACCGAGTAAAACCAGTTCTGATTCTTTAACAGCTTCGAGATGGTGATCAGCCTCTGGTTCATGGACCTTATGAACGCAATGAATCATATCTTCAGCAATTTCATTGGTCGCAATTGTAACCGGATTGTCAATTTTAATTTTCACCAGTGGCTCATCACCATCCACTATTTCTCTTGCCCGCTTTGCTGTTGCCAGGACCAGAGAATATTTATTTTCTGCTTTAATAATTAAATCATTTAATGCTGGATATCGCATTGTTACCTCCCAAGTATATCTTCAATTTTATTTTTCAGTCGTTCAGTTCGGCATTTTTCCGCCGTGATGATACTTTGTACCCGTTGCGCCGCGTCGTCCAGATCATCATTAATGACAATATAACTATAATCATCGGCATTTTTCATTTCTTCATAGGCGCAATTTAACCGTATTTCCATTTGTTCTTTGCTTTCGGTTCCCCGTTCTTCAATTCGCCGTCGCAGTTCCTGCATGGACGGTGGAACGATAAAAATATAGATACCTTCTTTGTAATTAGTTCGAACCTTTGCGGCACCCTGAATATCAATTTCCAGAATCACATCAAAGCCTGATTCTAATAAATTTTCCACGTAATCTTTAGGGGTTCCATAATAGTTTTCATAAACTGTTGCATATTCCAGGTATTGTCCTTGTTCGATTCTTTCTTCAAAACTTTCTTTGGAAATATAAAAATATTCCCGTCCATGCTTTTCACTGTTTCTTGGCTGACGTGTTGTTTCTGAAATTGACAATCTAAGATCCGGGTTTTTTCGGCAGATAATCTTACATACACTTCCCTTGCCGGCACAGGATGGGCCTGATATAACAATGAGAATACCTTTTTCACGTTCAAAAAAAGCTTCGGTTAATTGTTCTTCTATTAATTTCTTGTTTACTACTGGACAATCACTCATAGACTTATTTAACACCCCTACTCAATATTTTGTATTTGTTCTCTTATTTTTTCAATCTCACTCTTAACATCAACGACAATATTTGCAATGGCTAAATCGCTCGCTTTTGAACCAATGGTATTAATCTCGCGATTCACTTCCTGAATCAGAAAATCCAGTTTTCGACCAACCGGTTCGGTTTCCGCAGCCATACCTTCCAATCGATCCAAATGGCTTTGAAGCCGGGTTAACTCCTCATCGATGTTTAGTTTATCGGTCATCAGGGCAACCTCAGTTAATAAACGTTTTTCGTCTATTTCAGCCGACTCGACATAAGAAGATATTTTTTCCCGCAATTCATCTCTGTACCGCTCCAGCATGTCTGGACTTTTTTCTTTGATCTTTTTAACATGCTCCCGAACTGCGCAGCAACGATTGACCACATCCTTTTTCAATGCACTACCTTCACGCTCGCGACTAGCATCAACTTCTTCAAGTGTTTTTACTAAAACCGGTTGAATTTTCAACCAGATGCTTTCATAATCATCGATGTCTTCTTCAATCATAATGACATCCGGAAATTTTGAAATCAGAGACAAACTCAGATCATCGCCAATCATTGAATCAAGTCGACGAATTTCGTTTAATACTGAAATATAATTTTTGGCTAAATCCCGATTAAAGACAATGCGACGATTTTTGGTGCCTAATTCCGAATATTTAATGAATATCTCAACCCGTCCTCGCGCAATACTTTGCGAAACCGTATTTCTGATTTTCTCTTCGATTGGATTAAGCATTTTGGGAATTTTAACAAAAAAATCTCTAAACCGATGGTTAATTGTTTTAATTTCAATTGAACAATCGATTTCTTCATCACGATAATCTTTCCGCCCAAAGCCTGTCATACTTTTCATGATGTTTCTCCATTTCCATTTTAATCCACCCGGTTAATTTCAGTTAACGCTATAAGTGAAACCATTACCAGGCCACTGTTTTTTATAATTGCATCTTTGTCCAAACTGCAAGATTTTTAAGTACTATGGCCTAAAAAACATTATTTTACATAGCTACTTAATCAATATACTATATCTAATTCCCATAAAAAAGTCAACGATTCCCTATTTATTAAACACTAAATAGAATTCATTTTTACTTTCCTTAATTGTTTCTTATGCCTTGTATTTAAAAACCCTTTTACATCCGTGAAGAACATGATAAAATCATCACATCTCCATCCATCAATTCGAAAGGAGCATTACTATATGGCTTATGATGGCGTTACCCTGTATCACTTAATAGAAGAATTTAAACCCCTCTTAATTGGAGGTCGCATACGAAAAATCTATCAACCGGAAATCGACGAAATCCGGCTTTTAGTTAACCTGGGAAATCAAAAACACCATGTCTTACTTTCGGCTAATGCCAGTAATCCGCGCGCATATATGACCGAAAAGATCAAAGAAAATCCCAGTGCTCCACCCAGTTTTTGTATGGTATTGAGGAAATATCTTCTCAATGGAACAATTGTTGATCTTACCCAGCATGAAACAGATCGAATTATGGAAATATCTATCTCATCAAAAAATGATTTCAATGAAACAGTTATCCGCAAACTGCTGGTCGAAATAATGGGCCGAAACAGCAATATTATCCTGGTTGATGAATCAATGAAAATCCTCGATTCGATGAAAAAAGTCGGTTCGACTTCCAGCCGTTACCGCCAAATCCTTCCCGGTCGAGATTATATTTATCCTCCGGAAAATAACCGTCATGGATTTTTCAATATTGAAACCGAACAGTTCAATGCGCTCCTGACGAATTATGGCGAAGCGACGGTGGAAAAATTCTTTATTCAGGCTTTTCTGGGTATCAGCCCCAACATTGGTAAAGAGATTGCTTTCCGAAGCGGTATCGACCCCAATTGTTGTATCGCCAGTCTCACCAAAAAGCAAAAACAATATTTAGGCACAGGCTTTATTCAGGTTATTACAGAAATCGCACAAAAATTTAAACCGATCATTATCTATCTTGGTCGAAAAATGGTGGATTTTTCAACGGTCGACCTCCACTATTTACGAGCCGATCATCGGTACGAATCCTACCCGTCCATTTCAGAAATGCTTGAAGCGTATTATTTTAAACGCGATAAAGCCCTGCGCTTCAAAACACGGGCGGCTAATCTTCGTCAGCAGCTTGATCTTCTAGTCAAAAAAAATATCAAAAAGCTGGATAACCTCCACCAGGATGTCGACGCCTCCCATAAAAGTGAGAAGTTTAAGCTTTACGGCGATTTGATCACCGCTAATATCTATGCCATTGAAAAAGGTCAGGAAATTGCGACACTGGTTAACTATTACGATCCTGACTGCCAGACCCTCGATATTCCCCTAAAAGTTAACCGAACCCCAGCTCAGAACGCCCAACACTACTATAAAAAATATAACAAAAGCAAAATAGCCCTGAAACATCTGACCGGTTATATTTTAGAAACCGAAGAAAAAGTTTATTATCTGGAAAGTCTGGTCAACAGCTTGGATCAGTCCACTGAGTTGGCCGAACTGGATGAAATCCGCCATGAATTTCTCCATTCCGAATTTAATAAAAAAGCGCTTTCCAAGGAAGACAAGAAAAAACAGACGCCTTCAAAGCCCTTGCATTTTGTTTCATCCGAAGGATTCCATATTTTTGTTGGTAAAAACAATTATCAGAATGATTTCATATCGACAAAAATGGGGAAAAGCGAAGACTGCTGGCTTCATGTCAAAGATGCGCCTGGTTCCCATGTACTGATTGTCGCAGGTGGACGCTTCATTACCGAGAAGACCCTGCTAGAAGCCGGTAATCTGGCCGCCTGGTACAGCAAATCAAGAGGCTCCAGCAATGTTCCAGTTGATTATCTTGAGTTTAAATACCTAAAAAAACCCAGCAAAGCAAAACCCGGCATGGTTATCTTTACGAACCAGAACACTATGTACGTAACCCCAACTCAGGATGGCGTTGAAGCAATGGAAATGATTACCGATGCTATCTAAATTATTTCATATTTTTCAATATTGATTTAAACTCCGGTGGAACCGGAGCTCTGAAAATCAGACGTTCCCCAGTTCTGGGATGGGTAAAACCCAGGGTATGGGCGTGGAGACATTGACCCCCTGTTTTAAAGGGGTTGTTCTTGTCTCCTTTGCCATACAATGGATCACCGGCCAGCGGATGACCGATTTTTTCCATGTGCACCCGGATTTGGTGGGTTCGACCGGTTTCCAGCTGAAAACGAAGCAGGGTATACTGGGTATACCGCTTAATCACTTCAAAATGAGTAATCGCCGGTTTTGAGTTTTTTTCCACCACTGCCATTTTTATCCTGAGCTGTTCGTGTCTACCAATGGGCATATCCACCGTACCACGATTGGGTTTGACATTTCCCTTGACCAGACCATAATAGCGTCTGAGGATACTATGCTCCTTTAACTGTTCCGACAAACTTCGATGCGCGATGTCATTTTTGGCAATCATCAGTAATCCGGAGGTATCCTTATCAATCCGGTGAATGATGCCTGGGCGCATGACGCCATTAATATTTGATAGATTCTTTGTATGATAAAGCAATCCATTAACAAGGGTACCGCTGCTGTTGCCAGGAGCAGGGTGGACCACCATTCCCTGGGGCTTATTAACAACAATCACATCCTCATCTTCATAGATGATAGCAAGCGGAATATTTTCTGCTTCCATATAACAGGCGATCGGTTCAGGAATCATCAAAGTGATCTTTTCTCCTGGTTTAACATGATAACTGGCTTTCTTTTTCTGCCCGTTTACCAAAACATCCCCTGAAGTGATTAGTCGTTTAATATATTCTCTCGAATAATCTCCCGGCAAAGCGCAGCAAAAATGATCCAGTCGCTGCTCGGTCTCTTCTGTCACAATATAGTCATTACGCTCTTTAGTCATAAAGCCCTCCCTTAATCAGTTATATATATCGGTCCACTTCTAAACGAATGTTGCCTTTTTTTGTCCGCTCATCCATGCCAATTATTTTTGCCTTACCTTTTCCTCGCAGTGAAATAATATCGCCAGATTTCAACCGGAAATCATTTTTGTTAATCTCCGTATAATTCACCCGCACCTTACCCTGTTTGATTAAAACAAGGCTATTCTGTCTCGAAAACCCCCATATTTTATTGATGATCCCATCCAGCCGGTTCGAAGCGACAACCACCGATATCCGTTTGAAATTTTTTTCAAAGCTCTGAATCTGCTGATAGTCTTTGATCGTGGTTTTTATTTCTCGACCTTTAACCTGATTCAAATTGATCCATAAAAAGTCCTGCAGTCGCTGATGAGCAATAATCTGTACCTGATCTTCACCCACATCAATATCGCCAATGCTTTCCCGGGTTATGCCCAGATGCATCAGTTCTCCCAGTACGTTACGATGATCCATCGGAATCATTTTTTCGAATTCGATGGCAAAAATTGGCCATTCCAGATCCTCCGATGATACATAATCCGGATAAATACATAGCATTTTTCGCTCGGCATCCGGGTGCCCTCCAAAAAATAGATAAGGGACACCACTATGCTTAATGGTGTCCGCTATTTTTTGTTGAAACACTTCATCATAAAAATCAAAGAATCGGGGTTCAAAATTTTTATCACACGCATCAGCAATACGTGATAATAAAAAAATATCTTTTTTATCTGTCATAAGACATCCCTTCAACATGTTAATGTCTGAATTAATTTTTAGAAAATAAACATTACGGCCATTTTATAAAGCGGAAACAGCACAATTTGCATTAAAAGGATGGCGGCAAAAGCTGATAAATCCAATGGTCCAATGACTGCAAATCGTCGTAGCGGTGACAAAATCGGTTCGGTTAGGCCATAGATCGTCTTAACAAAAATGTTATCTGGATTAGGGCTTATCCAACTAAAAATAATGTTGACAAAGATTAATAGCGTGACCACTTCAAATAATATACTGCCCGCTTGAATAAGAATTCCCTGGATCATAAACGACCTATTCCATATCCTCATCCCACTCTAAAATCGGCGCATTGAAATCCAAATCATCTTGCTGAGGGTTGGTTAAAACAGCAACCGCTTTCGGAGCTAAAATAAATACATTGTCGGCAATCTTATTAATTGATCCATCCAGTGCGAAAAGCGCACCGCTTAAAAAATCAAAAATTTTTCGACCATTTTCATAATCAGTATTTTTTAAATTTAGTACGACTGTTTTGTTATTTCGAATTTTATTGCAAATACTGGGGGCATCTTTAAAAACCTCAGGTTCCAATACTAAAACTTCTGGCCCGTCGTTAAGCGATAAATCATTCCGTCTTGAAGGAGTCGTTTTTTTTGCTTTGGGCGCACTGAAGGCGCTTTTTGCATCTTCGGCATCATCGTCATAAACATCTTCTTCATAAATTTCGTCGTAACCATCCTCATTATCCACTTCCATACCAAAAACCTTAATAATTTTATCCTTAAATTTCTCTGCTGCCATTCTATATCTCCTAACTAACTAAATATTTTGCGCCCAACTCGTATCATATTGGAGCCTTCTTCTATTGCAATGGTATAATCATCAGTCATGCCCATGGACAGATAATTCATTTGAATTGTATCATCCACAGATTCCTCTTTTATTCTATCATATATTTTTTTTAATTCCACAAAAATCTCACGAATTTTGTCATTATCTTCGATTAATGGTCCCATTGCCATCAGTCCCTTAACCTTGACAAACTGATATCTGGGCAATACTTTCAATACAGCATCCAGATCTTCAATGACAATCCCTGATTTACTATCTTCCCTGGCCAAATTTAATTGGAGCAATACATTGGTAACAATTCCCTGTTTTTTACTTTCGCGTTCAATCACATTGATCAATTCAATTGAATCAACTGAATGAATCAGGAATGTTTTCCCGATAATATACTTGACCTTGTTTTTTTGTAAATGCCCGATAAAATGCCACCGGGGACGATCGCCCAGAACCTCATACTTTTTGATGAAATCCTGAACCTTACTTTCGCCAAGATCATAGATCCCGGCATCGAGCACTGCTTGAGTATCTTCTAAACTTTGATATTTTGAAACTGCGACCAGCGTAACCTGCTCTGGTATTTCTGATTTTATTCGATTAATGTTATCTGAAATCATTATTCTCACATCCTTAAGGATAAATACTAATGCGCATCCCACTGCTTAATTTCGGATTATCCACTGTCCTTAAGACCGCATTGCCGTTATTATATTTTTCGACAACAACTGGCAGTGAATCGCTAAAATAACCCTTTGTCACCGTATCGATCATGGTTTCATCATCTTTTTTATAAACGGCACTTTTAGGTATTTCATAGGCACTATAGTCCTGGATATAAATATCCGTTTTACCGATTACGACCTTTGCAAAATCATTAACATAATCTTTAAGCATCAATATGATGATTTTCTGATTGCCTTCGTTGACAACATCCACAAAATAACCGGAGTAAACTTTATCTTCGTATTCAAAACGAAGCTTTGGGAAATAGTAAAGCTGATCGACCCGTTTGATCAAAAAATCAAAGTAGTCTTGATTGATTCCACTATCGGCCGTACCCATTAATTCAGTTTTAAAGGCAATAACCTCTTCTTCTCCCATAACAGTCGTATCACTGGGTAGCGCGAAAGCTACATAAATATGATCGTTATTGACAACCTTTAAAAGGGCCTCTGACTCCTGATCAACTTTGCTGGCCGTTTTTAAAAACGTCGTATTAATGTAGGGAAGCATACTCTCACTCAGCGCTTTTTCTACCGGCTGTATCGATGTGTAAACATAGCCACTTGACAGCAGACCCAATTCATTAAGGGCAATGTTTCTGGGCTCTCCACCAAGCAGCCCCACAAGGATCTGCCGTTTTTGTTGAAGACCCGCTAAATCAAGTCCCATATATTGAACCGATTCAATCAGGAACTTTTTCCGAGCCCGCTCAGTTTCGCCAATTTGACTGGTAATACTAGAGATACCCTGATAGTTACTGACAATATCTCCCACAATGCGACTCCAATTATTATAATACTCTTCTTTGATAATCGTGTCAATGACTGCGATTTGCTCATTTAAATAGTCACTATTGACAACCTTTGGCGTATTTGTCAGCGGTTTGTAGCCATTGGCTTTTTCGCCTTCCAAAAGTGAAAGATCACTATCCTGGAAATCATCAATCACCCGATAATCGATATCTTTGAAAAAATACATCTCAGTTTTGTACGATTCGGTATATTCTTTTTTTTCGAGCAGCATACTCATGTTACCTCGATAACTCGAAATAAAAATTATTGCTACAATAAAAAAAAAACGATGCCAACAACAATTTTTCTCAAAGAATTGACTCGTCTATTATTTTTTCTTTTAATTTGTCCCATATTTTCACCTTAATAAAAAATGGTCTGAGTGAGAGGATTTGAACCTCCGGCCTCTTGACCCCCAGTCAAGCGCGCTACCAAGCTGCGCTACACCCAGACAGTAAATATATTATAATGATAAATGAAAGATTAATCAAGTTTTTTTTTATTTAATTCATTTAAACCCATTATAATATATTAAAACTTAAGGGTATCTGCGGTAAAAAACGCAGATACCCGTCATTATTTAATTTCCCATTCGTTTTTCCATCGGTGTCGAGATCGTTTCGATTTTCTCAATGACAGCTGTGATTACTGGTTGATATTTACTGTTGAATCGGCCTTGCCGATCAAAATGACGGATCACCAAATAAGTAATGGCTGTCAGGCTAATCCCTGTTAAAAATGAGGTCAGCACCTGATCCCATCCTAAACTCAAGACGCCAACCAAATAATATGCGACACAGCTTCCTAAAATAAAGGCAATCAGCGGTATGCCATACATGATAAATGCTGCCACAAAGACATTGGCAAATTGCATCTCGACCTCCACGGTTTCGCCACATTTAGCATTTACCGGGTTTTTAGCCGTTGTCAACATAACTGATTGGTCTTTGCTGACATGACAGGCGCCACAATCACCGCAAGCTGAATTTCGTTTGATTTCAACTTCCGCATTATTACCCCGAAGCGCTTTAACCGTTCCGATTTCTTTCATTACAATTCATCCACAGAGATACCCAAATCAATGAGTTGATCGAGACTGGCACTGGCTGGTGCATCCATCATCAGACAACCATGATTTTGAGTTTTTGGAAAGGCAATAACGTCACGGATATTATCATTATCAGTAAGCAGCATCACCAGACGATCTAAACCAAATGCCAATCCGCCATGAGGAGGCGTTCCATATTTAAGGGCTTCAAGCAGAAAACCAAATTGCTCCCAGGCCGATTCCTGGGTAAAGCCTAACGCTTTAAATACTTTTTCCTGAATATTCTGGTTGTGGATACGAATGCTTCCACCACCGAGTTCGACGCCATTTACGACCATATCATAAGCGTCTGCCCGGACTTTCAACAGATCGGTTTCTAGATACTGCAGGTCTTCTTCCAGCGGCATCGTAAAGGGATGATGTTTTGCGGTATATCGGCCCGCTTCCGCATCATACTCTAATAAAGGAAAATCGGTTACCCATAGAAAATTATATTGGTCTTTTAAATCATATTCCAGTTTACGCGCCAGTTCCAGTCGCAATTGACCCAACGCATTACAAACTATTTCATTGGTATCAGCAATAATGAAGATCAAATCCCCGGGCTGAGCATCGGTTTTTTCAAAAATTGCTGCTTTTTCTTCTTCTGAGATAAATTTAAGGATTGGTGATTTCATCTCGTCTTCGGAAACATCGATCCAGGCTAAACCTTTGGCTTTATAAATTTTAGCAAAATTTTCCAGCCCTTTGATGCCTTTTTTGCTCAATTTATCCTGTGCGCCTTTAGCATTAATGGCACGAACACTTCCGCCTTTTTTGACTGCCCCGGAAAAGACTTTGAATTCGGAGTTTTCGACAATCTCAGATAAGTCAATCAATCTTAATCCAAATCGGGTATCCGGTTTGTCTGATCCGTATTGATCCATTGCTTCTTGATAAGTCATTCTCATCATTGGCGTTTGAACCTCTACCCCTTTAACCTCTTTCATGATTTTTGCAATCATGTCTTCGTTGATGGTAATAATATCGTCTTTGTCAATAAAAGACATTTCCATATCAATTTGGGTAAACTCCGGCTGGCGATCCTGTCTTAAATCTTCATCTCGGAAGCACTTGGCAATCTGATAGTAACGGTCAACTCCTGAAATCATTAAAATCTGTTTATATAACTGGGGTGACTGAGGCAATCCAAAGAATTTTCCTTTTTGCACCCGCGATGGTACTAGAAAATCTCGGGCTCCCTCTGGGGTTGGCTTGGCTAACATCGGTGTTTCAACTTCTAAAAAACCTTTTTCATTAAGAAAATTTCTGGCAATGGCAGCGGTCTGATGCCGGGTTCTCAGAATTTTCTGATATTTTGGTTTTCTCAGATCAAGATACCGATATTTTAGTCGCACGGCTTCATTGGTCTGATCGTTATCTTCAATATAAATCGGTGGTGTTTCCGACGAATCCAGAATTTTTAGTTCGATGATCTCGACTTCGATTTCACCGGTAGGGATATTTTTATTGACATTTTCTGGACTTCGCAAAACAACCTTGCCTTTAACCGATAAGACATATTCATTTCTGACCTTTTCAGCAATCTCAAAGGCTTCAGGTCGTTCTTCGTTGACAACCAACTGAATTTTTCCGGAACGGTCTCTTAAATCAATAAAAAGCACCCCGCCAAGGTTTCGACGATTATCCGCCCAACCAGCCAGTTCTACTACCTGACCAACATCATTTGCTGTTAATTCTCCACACATGGTATTTCTATAATAAGTATTCATACTACCTCCGATATATATAATGATTTATCTATCTTCTTAACCTTTATATTATAATGAAGATGTTGGGAGGATGTCAAGTGAGAAAACAGATTGTAAAAATAATTTCTATAAACAGCTCGACATTAAAAATATCTAATTTCGTCCATAATCATCGTCAAATCTTACAATGTCATCTTCTTCTAAGTAATTACCTATTTGAACTTCAATAATCTCTAAAGGTATTTCACCAAAATTCTCCACCCTATGTTTTTGGTTTTGGATTATAAAAACGCTTTCACCTGCATTCACTATCTGCTCTCTCCCATCTATCGTTATTTTTGCAATTCCCCTTATTATTATCCAATGTTCGCTACGATAATTATGCGATTGATAGCTTATCTTTTTTTCTTTATTAAGTGTTATTCTTTTTACTTTAAAAGCACCCTTTTCTTCATCAATAATTTTATAATGACCCCAAGGACGATAATCTTTATTATGATATTTTGCTCTATTATCGTTTCTTGATTTAAGTATTTCTACAATATTTTTTACTTCTTGTGACTGTTTTTTTTTGCATATCATTAATACGTCACGATTATCAATAACAATATAGTCGTTTAAGCCAATAGTAGAAATTAATTTATTATCCTCCGAATAAATATAATTATTGCTTGAGTTTATCATAATGTTATCCTTATTTCCAATTATATTGTTGTTTTCATCTTTCTCAAACAATCCATCGAAAGCATCAAATGTGCCTAAGTCATTCCATCCAACATTTAATGGCACAACTGCAACTTTATCGCTTTTTTCCATAATTCCATAATCAATTGAAATGCTTTTTTTAATTTTTCCAAAAGCCTCACCAATATTCTTCGAATTTTCAAATGCCAAATAAATATTATTTTCATAAATCATTACTTCATTAATAAATATTTTTGAATTAAACATAAAAACACCACTATTCCAAAAAAAACCTAAATTAACATATTTTACAGCAGTATCATAATCAGGTTTTTCTATAAATTTCTTCACTTTAAACCCGTTTAATTTTATTGTTCCCGGTTCAATATAACCATACCCGATATTCGGTGAATTTGGTACTATTCCAAAGGTTATTAACGAATCATTTGCTAGATCTGTTGATTCTTGTATAATAGAAATGAGTTGTTGTTCTTTCTGGATAATGTGATCTGAGGGAAAAACCACGATAATTTCATCCTTGTTTTTCGCAATCTGATAAACACCTGCATAAATTGCAGGCAGAGTATTTTTTCCCTCAGGTTCAATAATTATGTTATCTTTATTTATTTTGTAGCCCAACTCCTCTATTGAATTTTTTACTAAATACATATATTTTTCATTTGTAGCAATGTAAATATTATTGATCTCAGTAAGTAATAGACTTCTACAATACGTTTCTTGGAACAATGACCTTCTCTTCTCACTTAAACGAATAAATTGTTTCGGAAATCTATCACGACTCAATGGCCAAAGTCTTGTACCACTACCACCGGCTAAAATTATTACTTTCATCTCAATTAGTCCCTTCGTTATCATTACTTTTGTATGACAACAATCAGTATCTAAAGCTATCTTTCAAAATCATCCTCCGAATTCTCCTCTTTTATAGAATTCTTTTCTATGTTACCTTCAACGTAAGACTCACTTATTGAACTCTTAATTATATCACTTTCTAAATATGAATCATTAATTTCCTCATTAGTATTTCCCATATCTTTTGCAGCTTTTTCAAATCGACCTTTTTTCTTTAAAACTTTAAATAAAACAAATATATTTACTATGATTAATAATAATGCGAAAAACAATAGCCAGATTGGTAAACCTACTGATTTTTCTATAGTATATTTTATTCTTTCCCATGTAAGTGGGACTTTGTTATCTTGAGCAGATAAATTATCACCAAATGAATAATTTGTAGCTACTCCATTCTGATTGACTATCGAAATTTGGTCACTTAACCTATTCAACTTATTAGTATCGCTGAGAAATTCAGCAACGTAAGTCTTTATACTCGGGTCATACATTAAAACATATATTTTTTTATTAAAATCCCAGGGGGATCGCATTACTTGAAAAACTAATTTTTTAGATAGTGTTTCATTTGTTACTGCTAAATTTTCTTTTATTATAAACCCATCATCTAGTGGCAGTATCCCTAATCTTGCACCCACCTCGTCTGGTAGCCAAAGATCATTAAAAGACCCAAAGAAAATCATATTGCCCTTTTTTGCATCCTCGGTTAATCCATCCGATTCTGGGCAAACAATAAAATCAGAGGTTACTCCATTTACCTGACCAATTTTTGTCGACAAAATATTCATTATATTTAGTGTATCTGCATCATAATCTGTAGGCATTCCTACGGTTATACTATTGTTTTCTGCTGTTATACCAAAATATGGAAAACTAGTTAAAGTTGGATAAACGCCTGTATCACTGGGTTCTAAGTATATTTCAGACTGTTTTTCAATTACTGTCCATGCCGTATCGGAGAAATCCTTTGAACAATCAATTTTCCCAAGATAATTATAAACCTCAACTCTAACCTCTATTGTCTCACTTTCACGGATCTCCTCAGGAATTTTTACCTTTAAACTACCTCCATCAGCATTTGAGTTAGAAAGTTTTTCACTTCCAGCCGGAACATTATTTAAATAAACAGTGATAAGCGAATTGTCTGAAAGCAAAGCTTCTGAGTGATGATATCTGAGATTTATATAAGAATCATCGCCACTTTCTATACCTCCAGGCTGCTTAAAAATAAAAGTAGCCTTTTGATGAAATGCTCCTGCCAAGTTTACATCATCATATTTAAAATCAGAAAAATTGTAATAACCTGTTTCATTCGAGTTAATGTCAATTGCGCTATTTTCAGATACAACCGATGAAACTTTTAATTGTGCTTCATTAATTTGTTCCAAATACGAAACATTTGAAAAGAAATTTATTGCTTTATCAAGACCAATTTCATCCTTACCAGAAATTAGTGCATTGCCATTCTGTACCGAAAGAAAGCCTTCCTCCGAATTCAATAAATCTGGAAGTAAAAGGATTGAGGAGTTAGTGAAGTTATCAACAGTCCCTATAAACAACTTATTTTTTAAAGAAGGCTCCGAAGCTTCTCTAAATGATACTTTATTACTTATCAAGTTTTTATTTCTATTAAAAGCTCCTATTGATGACGAAACTTTAAGCATCCCTTGCAGAACAGTTTTATCTGGATTCTGTGGCAATACATATTCATTTTGAATCCTATATTTGTCATTAAAGCTATTGTAGAAGAAAGAATACAAATTACCTAGATAAGGTGTTCCAAATTGAACTATTCCTATTCGAAAATATGAGTCAGGATCGAATCTCACCCAGTTGCTAGGATTATCGATATCAGCACAATCACCTTCAATAGATCTTTGAGCTGTTGTTATTGACATCTCATTTAATTCACCAATTTTCATTACTTCTGAAGGAATAATCACCTTCCACCAAGATTGATTATTATCAGTAATTTCATGAATCCACTTCGTTTCGAGTGTTGTTCCATTCACTGCAAGTGTAATGCTCGAACGATCATTTATAAGCGTGTTAGAAACTGTCATGTCTAAATTTAAATAGTTCTCACCTCCAATAACTGTACCTTCAGGAATCGAAAACCAAAATGAAGCCGTATTTTTAGGCAAGTCTAATTGCACACTTTCTTGAAAAAGTTGAATATCGACATATTTACTATTACTCTCCAGTACTTCGTTGATAGATTTTTCTTCAACTACATTGCTTTTTTCAAAACCATCCTCCTCTTCCGCATAAACATTAAACGTAAATACATCAAATAAACAAAGTAAGCTAAATACAAATAAAAAATGTAATAAAACAAACTTAACAAGAGCTTTCTTTTCCATATGTTTCACCAATTGAAGTTCTCCTTGCTATTTTTAAATTTTTGAATTTCATTGCTCATTTTTTCTAGCGTCCACGTCTCAACTTTTATATTCTTATTTTTTGTCATTCTCGGCATCAGATTAAACAATTGTTTTATATATTGCAATGTCACCACGTAAGAAAGTTTTGATTCACCATCATTTCTCTGATCAAACACATATGGGATCTGAACAATTTTTGAATAGACGCTCACCGCCATAATTTCAACACAAATCTTCCATCCGATAGGGTTCAAAGCACTTTTATTTATGATACTCCGTTTTATCATAAATATTCCACTTGTTACATCAGACACATGTCTAAGGTTATATATTGCTATCTTTCCAAGTTGTCTTGCTACAAATGAAACAAATTTTCTCCAAAAATCAAGTCCTCCATCACCACCACCGGGAATAAATCGGCTAGGTATACACACGTCTGCATTGTTCATCATAGCACAATACATAGGTAGTAAAATCTCCGGTGGGTGCTGCATGTCAGCATCCATAACCGCAAATATATCGCCACTAGCAATTTCAAAACCTCTTACTACAGCTGTTGCTAAGCCCTTTTTATTTTCTCTATGTTCTAATTCTATCTTGACTGTACATTTTTCAGCTGCCTTTCTTATTACCATTGGTGTTTCATCAACACTATCGTCCACAAAAATTACTTCATAAGCAACTCCAATTAAAGTTTTCTGTATTTTTTCTAATAGAAGGTTAATATTACCAGCTTCATTGTAAACTGGCACGATAATTGACAAGGTTATATTTGCATTTTTACCCACCTTTGTTTGAACCTCCAATTCATAATTATCACTTTATTCAAAAGCAACGTTGTCTTCTTTTACCGAATCCAATCCATGATGAGTTTTTTCCCAATAAAACGGATTTTTCACTAATTGAAAAAGCGCTTTATAAGCCGCAATACTCATTAATATCCAATAAACAGGTGTAAATAAAGCATATTTTATAATTGAGTAGGAAAATTCTTGTCTTCTTTTTAAAACGCAATCTCGAATTACAGAATACATTCCAATAATATTCGTATATGTAAACATAAAATTACCGACCAGAAATAGTATTACTGCGCTATAATAAAAGGCTCCTGGAAATAAATTCTGTATCCACCCTGCTTTAGTAAATATCCACATTATCATTAAAAACCAAAATACTGGATTGATCAATGGTAAGAGTGGCGTGCCAAGAACCATTGCTTGATAACCAACAAAACCTTTTAGTCCAAGTTCTTTAAATAATTTAAGCGGATGTCGCATGTGAACAAGCCATGTTTGCATGTACCCTTTAATCCATCTGGAACGTTGTCTTATCCAGTTTCCAATGTCAGAATTTGCTTCTTCCCAGGTTCGCGAATCCAAAACAACAGTTTTATAACGGAACTTGAAGAGTCTTACACCTAAATCTGCATCTTCAGTTACATTAAAAGGATCCCATCCCCCAACCTCTTTAAGAAAATTTATTTTAAAATGATTGGATGTTCCACCGAGGGGTATAGGTACATTCAATTGCATAATACCTACCAATAAATTTTCAAACCACATGCTATATTCTTGCGTGAATAATCGTGTTAATACATTTTGTGTACTGTTAAAATAATTAAGCTTTGCTTGCACACAAACATATTCTTCTGGCAGTGATTTAAACGAAAGATAAACTTTTTTCAGTTGATCTTTTTCTGGCCGATCCTCTGCATCAAAAATAACAACATAATCGCCTTTAGCTTGAAGCAGACCGTAGTTACATGCTTTTGGTTTTGTCTGGGGTTTAGAACTTGGCACAATTAAAACGCTAAAGTAATTTTTTAAATTCATACCACGTATGACTTCAATTGTTTCTTTGTCATCCTCTTCTAGAAGAATTTTTACATCTAATTTATACTGTGGATAATCTAGTTCACTAATATTTCTAATCAACTGTGCCACCACTTCTTTTTCTTTGTATACTGGGATTAATATTGTATAAATTGGTAATTCTTTTTCATCAATAGCTGTTAGTTCTTCATCACTGAATTTTAGTTGCACATTGTTTTTTTCCCCGAGTATTACAATATATAGTTTAAGTACTGTCATAATTGCATAAATAGCTTGAAAAAGTAAATTAACTACTATCAGTGTATTCGACCAATTAAGCATCATACATATTACTAGTAAAACAACCAAACAAATAATACTAGTAAGTTGACCTGTGCTAAAAGTGACTATTGCAGAATTTCCCGGTTGCGAGTCATAGAGATCAAATATACTTTTGTGTTTCTCAATATTCTTAAATCGTGCCTCCCAATACTCTTTCATTTCCTCATCAGTTACAAGAACTTCTTCTACGGGTTTACCAAGAATAACTTCAATTTCATTAATAACCGAAGGCTTTAAACGATCATTTACTGCGAGAATAAAACAATCTTCTCTTTCGGAAATGACAATCGCACTATATTTTTTTGCAAGCTGATATGGCAGATTTTTTGTTTTCCAGTAATCTGATTCTACTCCCGGTCTACCGATTTCAAACTGTATTGATAATTCTCGATATAGAGTTTCCTGATCAACATAACCCAAAAATACTAAAATATCTCCTATTTTCCCCCCCGATTTATTTTGCATATCAATTGCTTCGTCCATTTGAGCTTGACTTATTATACTTTTCTCTACGAGAACCTCCCCAATTTTCCCTTTTCTGTTTATACTGTTTTTTAGCACTTTCTCAATTTGCTCGTTTGTTACAAAACCCATGCTAATACAAATATTGCCAAATCGACCGCCATATTTCTTCTGAAAATCTATCACTAATTCCAGTTGTTCTCTCGTTATTAACTTTTTCTCTAATAACAACTCACCTAACTTCGTAAATTTATTTTCAAATATAAAATTAGATAAATCACTTGAAGTTATATAACCATACTGAACTAGAACATCTCCAATTAACCCACCTTTTTCATTTTGGATTCTAATTGCCTCTACAAGATTCTCCTCAGTAAGATAACCTGCTTTAATTAATCTATCTCCAAGTCTTTCTTCCACTACTCTCACCACCTAATTAATTACACGAAATAATTTAAATCCATCAAATTTCATTTCTTCCACGCACCATTCAGTTCCATTTTCATACAAATTTCTGTATCTAGAATTAATAGCATCTAGTGCACCAACACCACTTGGATCTGGTACAATTAAATAGTCAATACCATGGTGTAAAGGATCTTCAACTGAATCATAAAAATTGGGACTACTGCTTATAACTAAGTTATCAATGTTTTCCGTATTTAAAACAACGCCACTCAAAGTAAATGCATCCATAAGTATTTTTTTATCTGGTATTTTAGTATTTAAATAATCTGCTACAGTATAGGACTCTTTATTTACACTCCCTTCAAAAGATCCTATTTCTTCTTTGGCCAACTCTTTATTATTAGCAAAAACATTCATATACATAAATGAAGAAATTATCAGACTACACACAATTACTAGCTTCGCAAGTTTTAAATTTTTAGATGAGCAAATTGAAATTTCATATGGAATCCAAGCAATACAAATCGGTAAACTATATGAGAAAAAGCGCAGCCATCCATAGGAATCACCTTTTAAAAGCATTATATAATGAAATGCTAACATAGCTATAACAAAAGTACTCAAAGAAATAAAATCAAAATTATGAAATCTCTTCTCTTTTATACGAATTAATACAATCGCGAAATACAAGGGTAAAAAAAGTATTGCCCGTTCCATTACATATAGAACAATCTCAAAATATGTTCCATTAACAGTTGCAAATGTACTCTGTGATACATTTGAATAGACAGAGTTTAAAAAGTAAAACGGATTGCCAGTAATCACAAAATTAAACAATATCCAAAGAAAAACGGTGTAACCCATAGGTAAGAAAACTAAAATTAATGTTCCCTCTATATAATAGAATCGCTCATTTTTATTTTTCAACAAAACATATTTCTTTTCTTCAGGATTTAACAATATATTGAGAATGACGCAAATAGCAATGGCTATAGCAAAAGGAATTGCTTCATATCGGGTTAAAAACAATCCCGCCAAGGCAAATCCAAGATGTATCATGTACTTACTCGTTCCAAACTTTATCCATTGTGTTATACTGCATACACTGTAAATCATAAAAAAATATGAAATAGTTTCACTCATCCCGTTAGCACCATAGAAAAATATAAATGGGTTCAATGTATATAACAGGGTTACCAATAACGCATAGCCATTTGGCACCTTAAATTTATGAAACGTTTTTAAAATCATGCCGGCTGAAAGTGCCGCAAAAAAAGCCGTTGTAATTGTTCCAGAAATTCCTTTTGAAGCGATCGGCCTCCAGAATTCAGCTAAATACATAAATGGAATCTGGACGGTGCTTGGCAACGGATTCCAGACAAGACCAATAGATGCGTATCTCTGCGGTTTTATAAAAACAACATAAAAAGCATTTGCTGTTCGACTATATGCATCACCAAATAAAACTCCCATTCCATACCCTAAATATATTCCATAGGCGGCCTCGAGTAAAAAAACAATTCCAATAATAAGCCAAAAGAACTTCTTATTGTGATTTCCATTTATGATTCTTAGTGAAGATTTTACGCTTTCCCGACTTTTTGAGTTGAATTTTAGGCTACTCTGTTTTTTTTGGGAATTCTTATTTATTACTTCGATTCTATCTTGATAAGAAAGATCTTTTTTTTTCTGTTGACCGAATCTAGTCGTAATGCTACCAGCAATTCTATTTCCCTTGTTGTTGATTTCGTCGCTTTTTGCATCAATTGCATCAATTGCATTAACACCTATTTTTATTGAAGACAAAACGTTATTACTCTTATAGTCTTTATTTATATTCTTTACATCTTGATTAAATTTAGTAATTCGAACCGATTTGTTCTCTCTATGACTATTATTGGCATTAATTTCGTCAGCTGTTTTTTTATCGTTCATCCATTCTAGCTGTTCCGTCAGCATGCAGCAAAGTTGATGGAATTCAAGATCTTCAACTCTTCTTTCACTAATCTGTTCAAGAAAAGTATTTGCTTCATTACATATTTGCTGTAGACTTATTTTAATATTGTCACTTTTCAAGTGGTTTATTGTTAGAATATAGTCTTCCGTACTCAAATAGTGCAAAAAAATATTCGAGACAAATGTTTCATCTATATTATAAATGCGTTTTACTAGATCAGACATACAATTATGAATCACTTCAAGTTGCGATATCAATCTACAGTTTAGGGCAATATTTACACTTTTTCCCCGATACAAATCGGGTTGAATGCTCAAAAATTCAACCAATGCCATGTCCATGGATTCCATTTCTTCAAAAAGTAAATCTCTTCCTGTTTTGATACTATAAGCATAAACCTTTTTCCGGCACTGACTTAAAGTCTGTTCATTAAACGATTGTTTATTGAGATTCGTCAACTGAAGGGCATATTGGAAGCGAGAGTCACTAATCAAAAACTTCAATAACTCATCATCCGTTAAATTAAACACTTCCTTTAAAATCAATGCACCAACAACTGAACTGATCGGAATATTTGTATCTGAATCCTGCCCGTCCTTAAATAAAACTGCAAAACGGTGTTCATTAATTGATGATAAAATGATCTCAAAAAAACGTTTATCCCATGATCCCAACATAGATTCCAGAGATCGACCATAGTTTTTTAAAATATAATTATCTAAATCTAGTTGATTCAATTTATTTGTCAAAGACATCGCTTATTACTTCCTCATGATATAATATAAATATTAAACTGTTTTGAATATACTTAATACTCCTAGTTGCTTCGTTATTCATGAAATTAACAATATTCTTCATACCGATATTCGAAAAACTCAAAAATCCAGTCAGAATTTTCAACTTGCTCTGATATCTAACCAAGTAAAACAGAACATTCTTTCGATCAAGATGTGTTTTAGACCATTACTTACCTGACGTTTATACTTTCTGATTAAAACAATTGGTATAACAACATCCAACTTCAGTTAATACTGGTATATTTTTCCCAATCCTGAAATCCGGCATTTTTATATCCAGGTACTGAAAGCCATGGAATAAGCGGGTTTCAGAAATCACGCATAGATGTAAAATTTATCTATGCTCGCATGGCCTATAAGCTACATCTGCCTATTAATGGAGGTTTCGGCGCATCATAGATATAATTTTCCAGGATTTCAGGATCCATAGTATATTGGAAATCAACTCACTAAAAGTTCTCGAATTTTAGGCAATCCACTTGTCGACTATTTATTTTCCTAATTAGTCAGGTGATAGATCTTCTTTCAGACTATAAACCTCACCTACTTTTGCCTCGCAAATCAAAAAAAGCTACCAAAAACTGGTAGCTTGACTATCATAGCAAATTTCATGCCTTAGATTCGATGCTTTGCGTCTTTAACTTTCGCTAAATTTGCCATTTCATATCATTCTATATTGAGAT
>JAQUWM010000111.1 GCA_028692885.1 Acetobacterium sp.
GGAACAGCCCTATATTTTGAAATATTTGAGGGGATCGATATCGTTGCTACGGTTACCAATGATGTAACAGTCGGGTTGTTTGCGACGCTGGCCCATTTGCCTTTGGGAAATATCGCCTCCTTTGTCGCAACAATCCTGATTATTACTTTTTTTGTTACCTCGGCGGACTCGGCCACCTTTGTGATTGGGATGTTTTCCCGACAAGGTGATTTAAACCCCGACAATAAAATAAAAATCATCTGGGGTGCGATATTGTCATTAATGGCCATTGTGCTGCTCTTTAGCGGCGGACTGGTAGCGATGAGAAATACCTCGATTATCATGGCTTTACCATTTCTAATTATTATTATTTTGATGTGTGTGGCCATCTACAAGGCATTTGCCAATGAGAATAGTGGTTGAAAATTATATCCCAACGAACGGTCCCAGGATCGGATGAGATAACCAAATAAAAGGGGAAGAAAGTAATTTGCAAATGAAAAGAAGTAACCAGAAAAGAAAGTCAATTAAAGTGAGACTGCTGTTTGTACCACTCATCTGTGTGCTGGTGGGGGTCTTAATGATCGGAGCAATTTCTTCGTATCTGACTCGGGACAGTTTGCTGGCGGAGATGCGAGAAAATGGTTTTTCATCATCACAACGTTTTGTCAATCGGATCGAAGATAATACCGAAGCCGTTAAAACAATGAACGAAATGCTGGAAACGCAGATTCGCAGTGTCGGAAATATTATTTTTGCCAATCGCGATCGGGTCAACGACGAATATTTAACCCAGCTATCTGAGCAAACCGGGATTAATCCCATTTACCTCTATAATCCGGCAGGAACCATTTTTACTGCCGCCTATGGTGAATATAAGGGCTGGACCGTACCGGAAGATCATCCGATCCGTGATTTTATGGTCAGCGGGGCTCCGGAGCTGATGGAAGAAATCCGGGCTGACAGCGAAACCGGTAATTTGTTTAAATACGGTTATATCCGCAGCAACACCGGCGAGTTTGTTCAGGCCGGGGTATCTGCGGATCGGGTCCTGGAATTGACTGAAAAATTTGGTTACCAGGCGCTGATTGATGAATTGGTATCTGATGAAAACATTGTCTCGGCCAGTTTTATTGACAAAGATCTGGTTGGGGTGGCCGACAGCAACAAGGATAATATCGATAAAAGTTATCAGGATGATGAGACCATCAAAAAAGTCGCTCTTGAAGGCGAAATGGTAGCCCGAGAATTATTTGATGAAGTAGCAAATGCCAACGTCTATAATGTGGTTTACCCAGTTGTTATCAACGGTAACTTCAAGTAGCCTTGAATATTGGTTACTCGATGAGTAGTGTGCAAGCTGCAATCACAAAAAATATTCTGCTGATTGCGCTGGCGGGATTTTTCGTCTTTGTGGCCCTGGGATTCATTTTATACAAGCTTTCAGCTTCCATCACTAAACCAATTGCCAGTGTCAACCATATGATCAAAGAAATGGGTAAAGGGCATCTGGGGATTCGTCTGAATCTGGAATCAGAGGATGAAATTGGTGAAATGGCCATGACCATGGATGAGTTTGCCGATGATCTTCAGAATGTCGTGATTGGCACCATGAATCAGATCTCAGCGGGGGATGTATCAGCCAATCTGGAAGAAAAAGATGATCTCGATGAGATCACCCCAGCTCTGAAACAAACCATTAAAACGATTCGCGACCTGATCGTCGAGGCAACCCAGCTATCCCAGGCGGCCGTGGCTGGAAAGCTGGAAACTAGAGGCAATGTCGAAGCCTTTGCCGGCGGCTTCCGGGATATTGTTGAAGGGGTTAATGCGACTCTGGATGCCGTCGTTGGCCCGCTGAACATTGCTGCCGAATATGTGAATCGGATCGGCCAGGGCGAAATTCCCGAAAAAATCAATAAGTCTTACCAGGGCGATTTTGATAAACTGAAACAAAGCATCAATGCCTGTATTGAGGGGCTGGGGGCACTTCAGGAGGGCAACCGGATCCTCGGATTAATGAGTCAGAACGACCTCAGTCAAAAAATTGAAAATCAATACCTGGGAATTTATGGTGAGATTGGAAATGGGGTTAATGCCGTTCACGATCAGCTGGTTCGCATTGTTGCGATTGCCAACCATATTGAGGCTGGTGAACTCCGTGATTTAAACGAGCTGAAAGCGATTGGAAAACGAAGTGAACAGGATACACTGATACCTAGTCTGATTGGAATGATGGAAAACATCGTTCGATTAGTCGAAGAAACGCAAAAAATGACCGTCACAGCTGTTACGGGTGACTTGCAGTTCAGAGGTGATCAAACACGATTTGCAGGCGAGTATGCAAAAGTTATTGAGGGCTTCAACCAGACCCTCGATGCGGTCATCGAACCAATTAATGAAGCATCAGAAACATTGAAAGAATTGGCGGCCGGAAATCTGAATGCTCAAATGGTCGGTGACTATCAGGGTGATCATGCCATCATCAAAGAAGCCATGAATCAGACCATTGCCAATTTAAAACGTTATGTTGCAGAAATAACCAGTACCCTCGAAGAAATCAGTCGTGGAAACCTGGATCAGGAGATCACCTCCGCCTATACTGGCGACTTCCAGGCGATTAAGGAAGCCTTGAACGGGATTAGTGCCAGCTTGAGTACCACCATGTCAGATATTGATGTGGCGGCCGCCCAGGTTGAGATTGGTGCTCGACAGATTTCCGATGGTGGACAGGCGCTGGCACAGGGAACCACCGAACAGGCCAGCTCGATCCAGGAACTGACGGCCTCCATTGAAGAAGTGGCCGGTGAAACCAAACAGAATGCCCTCCGGGCCAATGATGCCAATGAGTTGGCGGTGAGAGTCCGGAAAAACGCTGAAGTCGGTAATGGTCAAATGACAAAAATGATCGCAGCCATGGGCGATATTGACGAATCGTCGAATAGCATTTCGAAAATCATTAAAGTTATTGATGATATTGCCTTCCAGACTAATATTCTGGCACTGAATGCGGCTGTTGAAGCGGCCCGGGCCGGGCAACATGGTAAAGGTTTTGCGGTGGTCGCCGAAGAAGTCAGAACCTTGGCTGCCCGCAGTGCCGAAGCCGCCAAGGAAACCACCGGACTGATTGAAGGATCGATCGAGAAGGTTGGCGTAGGCACAAAAATTGCTGATGAAACAGCCGAAAGCCTCAAAGAAATATTAAATGAAATTGAGAAGGTTACCAGCCTGGTTGGTAATATTGCCAGAGCCTCTACTGATCAGGCCTCCGAAATTGCCCAGATTACTCAGGGGATTGAGCAGTTTTCTCACGTGGTCCAGACCAATTCGGCGACCGCAGAAGAAAGTGCGGCCGCCAGTCAAGAATTATCCGGTCAGGCTGAAATGCTAAAAGTGATGGTTGGGGCGTTTAAACTTAAGAATCAATCGCGGCAACAACAAGAACCGCTAAGAAATACTCAATACCAGAAAACAGTTGAAGATCAGCCCCAGATTATTTTAGATGATCTGGAATTTGATAAGTATTGAAGATCTTAATATGTCACAGCGCCAATGTTGGGGGATACTGCAGCGAATTTGTTGGCGTAACCGGGAAAATTTAAAAACTTATGGAGCAAGATGAAAATAGAGACGATCACAGAAATCAGTGATTGTCTCTATCTTACTTGTTGATAGAGATGTTCATCAAAAAGAAACGAGTGGTTACAATTTAGCCATTCAACACGGTTCATTTTTCTGAGAACATAATTATTCAGTTAATCAAGCTTAGCCTGTTAATAAGAAACGGTTTAGCTACGGGGACCGATATCAGGGGCGTTAACAACCATTTATAATTTCCGTGAGCAGCGCGTTTGCCAGAAGTAGCTGAGTGTGATGCTCTTGATAACGAAGGTTAGCTTCTTAAGGAGGTAAATAGAATGTAGAAAAAAAGGGATCATGTTGTTTTTGAAAAAAACATTGTTTATAAAAAAAAGCTGATGTAAAATAAAAGAGTTGTATAGTTAACAGTGAATTAAAATATATTTATATTTGTGGAGGATGGCAAAGCGATGTCTTACGTACAGGAAATATTGGAACAGGTAATAAAGAGGAATGCCAATGAACCGGAATTCCATCAGGCTGTCAAAGAGGTTATGGAGTCTTTGGAACTGGTCTTAGAACGTAACCCAGAGTATCAGGAACTAGGGATAATTGAAAGATTGGTTGAACCGGAACGGCAAATTATCTTCAGAGTACCTTGGGTCGATGACAATGGCAAGGTCCAAGTTAACCGTGGGTTCAGGGTGCAATTCAATTCTGCAATTGGTCCGTACAAAGGGGGATTGAGATTTCATCCGTCTGTAAACCTTGGTATTATCAAATTTCTTGGTTTTGAACAGATTTTCAAGAATTCGCTCACTGGTTTGCCGATTGGCGGCGGTAAAGGTGGATCTGACTTTGATCCAAAGGGAAAATCAGACAACGAGATTATGAGTTTCTGTCAGAGCTTCATGACTGAGCTATACCGTCATATTGGGGCCAGTACAGATGTACCGGCCGGCGATATCGGTGTTGGCGGACGTGAAATCGGGTATCTGTTTGGTCAATACAAGCGATTACGAAATATCTATGAAGGTGTTCTGACCGGTAAGGGCTTGACCTATGGCGGATCGCTGGCAAGAAAAGAAGCAACAGGTTTTGGTTTGGTCTATTTTACCGAAGAAATGCTTAAAACGCGGGGTGAATCATTTGCTGGAAAAAATGTCGTTGTTTCCGGTTCAGGAAATGTAGCAATTTATGCGATGCAAAAAGCAATAGAGTTGGGCGCAAAAGTGTTGGCCTGTTCTGATTCCAATGGCTATATCTATGACAAGGAAGGAATCGATCTGGATCTGGTTAAAAAACTGAAGGAAATTGAACGAAAACGAATCAAAGAATATGTGAATGAACATCCAAATGCGGAATATCATGACAACTGTAATGATATCTGGAGCATTAAATGTGATATTGGATTGCCTTGTGCCACTCAAAATGAGCTGGATGAAAAATCGGCAAAAACATTGCTTGCAAATGGTGTGATTGTGGTTGGTGAAGGTGCCAACATGCCCTGTACACCGGAGGCAGTAACAGTGTTTCATGCCAATAATATCCTGTTTGGCCCGGGCAAGGCAGCAAATGCTGGCGGGGTGGCAACTTCAGCCCTGGAAATGAGTCAAAATAAAATGAATTTGTCATGGTCTTTTGAAGAAGTTGAATCCCAATTGAAACAGATTATGATCGACATCCATGCGAATGCAGCGATAGTTGCTGAAGAATACGGCGTGAAAGATAATTATGTAATTGGGGCAAATATTGCCGGGTTCCTGAAAGTAGCTGAAGCGATGAAGGCACAGGGTATCGTCTGATTTAATCGATGATTGTCAAAAAAATTAAAATATACTGAATGAAAATTAAATAAAACTGTATATAAAATCAAAAACGGCAGATCGCAAAGAGGTATATTGCGGCCTGTCGTTTTTAATTTTGAGCTAAAAAAGGATTAGATATAAACTTTTTCGTCAATAATTTCGGTATTAAGGACAATACTTAAATTGCCATTGCGACACCGCAATTTGTCGATAAATGCTTTTTGATCGACATCATCTTTCAGGCAGATGCAATAGATAATCTCAAACAGGGCACCAAAGTCGCTGGTTTTAACGCGTTGAATTTTATGACTGACCGTATATTGTTTTAAAATATCATCAAAACAGTTCTGAAAGTCAATGTCCTCGGGAATGGTGATTTTCAACTGCATATTTTTAAGCTTCGGTTTGCCATATTTGGTGATGTGGATGATGACCATTACGGTACAGAGAATAACCGCAAAGATGGCGCCATATAAGATATAACCCATACCACAGGCAAGACCTACCGCCAGGGTGAAGAACACATAGGAGATATCAATGGGATCGCCAGGGGCGCTTCGGAAGCGGATCAGGCTAAAGGCTCCGGCCAGACTGAAGGCCCGGGCGACGTTATTGCCGACTAGCAGAATGATAATCGCGATAATTGCCGGCAGCATGATCAGGGTAACCACAAAGCCAGGGGAATAGCCATCTTTACCGCGGGTTCGGGTGTAGACAAAGCTGATAAACAGACCCATGAACAGGGACGCAAAAATCACACTTAAGGCCGTTTGGATGGTCAGGGTTTCGGTCAGGGTGGTAGAAAATAGAGATTCAATCATTGTTAAGCTCCTTTAGTTATTAACACAGGGTGTCAATTTATTGTTGATCGGATCATTGCTGTAAATCGGCAGGTTGATCAGTTTGCCAATACTCTGCTTGCGGTAGTCTTTATAAGCTTTTCCGTATTTTGAAAAGCTGCTACTGTATATCTCCAGTTCGGTCAGCGCATGAGTCAGCCACAGTGGAATCGCGCCGAGGATTTTGACTTCCATCAGATATTGGTCCGCCGGGATCAGAAAATGTCCGAAATCCCCTTTTTCCAGAGACAGACTATGCTGCCGGCTTTTTAAGTTGTAGTCAAAGGTGACCCGCAGTTCCGGGTCGTCTTTTCCAACAAAGGCAATCCGTTCATAGCCAATATAGGTTTT
>JAQUWM010000112.1 GCA_028692885.1 Acetobacterium sp.
CCTTTAGGACTTCTTGAATATCCGTGACTTTTACCCATTCCCTGTAAAACCATTTAGAGAAATTATCTGTGTCCATCGCTGCTATCCTGTCTAATTTATCCTTGATGGATCTATCCAGCTCCTCTTTCTTTTCTTCGTATTCCTTCAATTTTTCGCGAATAATCGGCTTTGCTTCCGGAAATGCGGTCATCAATTCGCGAGGCGGCAATCTTATACGCGATCTTCGCCACTCTCTTTCCTCATCTTCTAGCTTCATTTTGATTGAATATTAATTATTATCTGTAGGCATCCAAATAGCGCGCATTAGGTTTTTAAGCCTAGTGCCTTTGTCGATAGCTTCCTCTTTGGAAATTTCTTCGCCAAAGTGCTTTTTCCAAAGCTGCTGAAATTTTGCTATTTGCTTATCCGAAATCATAGACTAGCTGTTATAAATCCGATTCTTTATCTCTTTGATGCAATTGAAAAAGGCTATAGGCTCTACCCGTAACTTATGCGCATAAAATAGTCCGATTATTTCTTCTAGCTTGGTGCTCCTTTTGATAATGAAGACAGATCTGGCAGGATTGAGTCTATCTACAGCTTCTATGTCGTAGCCAAGACAGCACAGAGTAGCGCAAAGAGTGATGTCAGTTGTTTTATAGAAAGCGTCATCTTGAGGAGTTTTCATTGTAATAGTTTATGAATTATTCTGTGTCTATCGTAATATGGAGGACATGCTTAAAAATAGCTTCACAACAGCTTAAGTTTGCAATCAAAAAACCGCTTATCAAGCGGCTATTCGGAATTTGAGTAATAACTTATAAGAAACCTATGATTTAAGCTTTGAGCCTTGCAATCGTTTAAACGCTGTCTCACTGATTATGCTTCCCCTGATATTCATATTCAGCCTAAAGTAATCATTTTCATTGAAGTTTCGGTTCCTATTAATTATGTTGGTTAGGGCATATTTACCTTTGAAATACAGTGGGCATTTGCGGTTATAATTAAAATAATCTTCTATGCTTTTATTAAATGCGACATCTTCCTCGTCCTTGATAATTCGAAATAAAATTCTCATGCGCTCGCTATTTTTTCTGATATTCTTTATATTTGCTACGTCGTCGTTAACAAAATAGCAAATAGGTTTATCTGCCTTAGCGACAAAAGTGATCTTACTAATAGTGCCGGCTCTATTCTTTTTCTTGATTCTAATGATTTTGTATTCTTGAATCGCTAAATCATCAAAAGATAACATATTGTTTAGTTCCATTGTATATTCTCCGGCTTTTTTAGAATCTCCTTGGAAAAATAGGGGATGGCTGGAATCTTCGATAATTTTAAATAACTTCTTTCGATCATCTTTATTCTTTACAGAAGCAAGGGTTATAAGCACGTTATACAGGATGTAATATTCATTGGCTTTATTCTTGCTAGAAGATATCAAAAGTGCAGTCGGAACATCGCAATCTCTTAAAAAAGTATAAAATGGTTCGCCTTTTTTAAGGCTGCAGACTTTATTGGCCACGAATTCTAGGGTTTGTTTCTTAATGATGCTATTTTTGCCGTTTATCTTATCCAGAAAGTCTTTTATTGTTTTTCCTTCATATACGAAGTCAATGGTTCGATTGCCGACCTCTCTATGGGTTTGTTTTTCCATGGTTTCCCAGTCAGCCTTTATAAGCCCTAGATTCTCCAATAGTAAAATTAATTCATCATCTCTTTCGTATCCAGGATATGTATAAAAATGATTATCTTTCAAATTATCCTCTTGAAAAGGATCATGCAGGCCTAGTATCCGTAGGGCTTTATTCTTAGCATCTAAATCCTTCATAAGATCATCAACTGTTCGGATGCCGTCCCGACAATACAAGCTTTCTCTTGGCGACGGCTTGGAAAAACGGTCTAATTCCGTACCTTTCAGCCTATCAAAGGGCGAGCGGTGCATATTTGACATATAATATAATTTTAATAGCAATTTAATTCTATATTAGCTATTTTATGATAATTATGCAAAACGTCCCTGTTTGCATAATCCGAATTTAAGGGTATAATTCCAATTGTAACAAATTGCCTAAACTTTGGCCTCCGGGCCAGAGCATGGCAAATCAATCCTACGCGAATAAAGACGGTCTCCTGGCCGGCACTTATTCGCGTAGGTTCGTCTCCGAAAGGGGGTGAGGCAGTTCCCGAAAGGGGCTGTCGCTCGGTTCAGGGGACCCTTTTTGTGCCCGGACCGGCAAAATTTATTAAATCCTACGCGAAAATTATGTCCACGAATTCACTATGGTGGTTTTTGGTGTTTGTTAATTTTGGAGGCTATTATCTGTATTCGCATGCAGAAATAAGGTCAAAAAACATAACGAATTATTATTTAGGCAAAATCGTTGTAATCCTATCAGGTGTTATAGTTTTATTTAGCCTTGGAATCAAACCTTTCCTATTATTTTTGCTTTTTTCCTTTATAATTACTCCTGCGATCGTGGGCCTGATTGTTGATACAGGGGATAAGGAGCTCCAAGATCGCAAAAAATAGCTTGCTTTAAGAAGCACTACCTCTCGACAGGAAGCCAGAGAAACGGTAAAAAATTACTTCTTGATTCTACTAAATATGATTAGTACAGAAAAATTCAAAGAGTTGTTAGGAGAAGATGCCGAAGGGATTACTGACGAGGAGATTGAAGAAATACGTGACGCTCAGTATAAATTTGCTCAGCTAGCTTTTGATGAATGGGTCCAGGAGAAGAAGTTGCGTTAAATTGTAATACCTATGCTTGATGGGTGCCGAATGTTCATCTGAGGCGATTTGTCTGCTGGAGCCGCTAGTCTGTTTGATTTTAGCGTAAAAGGGTGTAATATGAAGTTAAAAGTAGCTAACTTCTAATTTTTATGGCCAATAACAAGCAAACATCAGCAAATGTCGGTTTTGAGGAGACTTTATGGGCTGCGGCCGATAAAATGCGCAATAATATGGACCCGGCTGAATATAAGCACGTGGTCCTTGGTTTAATATTCCTGAAATATGTCTCAGACTCCTTTGAAGAGGTCTATAAGGCCATTTTGGCCGATCCAGACCATTATGAGGGGCAGGAGGAGGACAAAGACGCATACTTGGCCGAAAACGTGTTTTGGGTGCCACAGGAGGCGCGCTGGGAGTTCCTGAAAGCTAATGCCAAGAAGCCGGAGATAGGCAAACTGCTAGACGATGCCATGATCGCGATTGAAAAGGACAATCCGAGCCTCAAGGGTGTGCTTTCCAAGAATTATGCCAGGCCGGATTTGGATAAGGTCCGGTTGGGGGAAATTATCGATATGGTCAGCACAATCGGGTTGGGAGACAAAGAAAGCCGCAGTAAAGACATTTTGGGAAGAGTTTATGAATATTTCTTGGGTCGCTTTGCTTCTGCCGAGGGGAAAGGCGGTGGAGAGTTCTTTACTCCGCAATCGGTAGTGAAACTGCTAGTCATGATGCTCGAACCATTCAAAGGCCGGGTCTACGACCCCTGCTGTGGTAGTGGTGGTATGTTTGTGCAGAGCGAGAGATTCGTCGAAGCGCATGGCGGGACTACGGACGATTTAGCCGTCTATGGACAGGAATCCAATCCTACCACTTGGAGGCTCTGCAAGATGAATCTGGCCATTCGTGGAATCAATGGCAATCTCGGAGAGTATAATGCGGATTCCTTCCATAATGATTTACATAAAGACCTAAAAGCGGACTATATCTTAGCCAATCCTCCTTTTAATGTTAGCGATTGGGGCGGAGAGAAGCTGCGCGATGATATCAGATGGAAAAAATATGGTATTCCGCCTACGGGAAATGCCAACTTTGCTTGGATAGAGCATATGATCTACCATTTGGCGCCTACCGGAATTGCCGGCTTTGTCTTGGCAAATGGCTCTCTTTCGTCAAACACTGGTGGAGAAGGTGAGATTAGAAAGAATCTTATTCAAAATGGCCTAGTTGATTGTATCGTCGCTATGCCTAGTCAGCTTTTCTATACCACCCAGATCCCGGCATGTCTCTGGTTTGTTTCTCGCGATCGTTATGACCACAAGTTTCGCAACCGCCATGATGAGATTCTGTTTATCGATGCCCGTAAAATGGGAACGATGGTTACTCGCAAGAATCGCGAATTTACATCGGAAGATTTGAAAAAGATCTCGGGCGTATATCATAGCTGGAGGAATATTGATGGGAAATATGAGGATGTGAAAGGATTCTGCAAGGCGGCAAAGATTGATGAGGTGGAGAAAAACGGCTTCGTGCTTACTCCCGGGCGTTATGTCGGCACGGATTATGTGGAAGAAGACGATGAAGTCTTTGAAGAAAAGATGATAAGACTAACCAATGAGCTCTCGAAGCAGTTTGCCAAATCAAAGGAAATGGAAGAGAGAATTAAGAAAAATCTGGGAGATATCGGCTTTAAAATATAAGGAAAATGAAAAAAATCGCTGTCATCTTGGATACAAACATAGCCCATTCCCCAGACTCGAATTGTAATTTTGATCAATTCCATATTTTTGAATATGATAATACTGTCGGATTTATTGAAAGACATGATTTGACTGATTCTGTTGACGTCTTTATTCCGGAAATAGTCTTAGATGAGATTACTGAACATAGAAAAAACAAGCTTCATTCATCTTTATCTGTCATAACCAATTTAGCTGAGCAGTTTGCCTCAACTAACATTTGCAACGTCTCCATCCTTGATAGCAAAGAATTTAGTATCGATGACTATATAACCAAAATCAAAGATAGAAAATTAAAGGAAGGTATAAAGATAATTCCAATACCATCCGACAGAAGTATTCTTTTTAACGATGTTCTTTCAAAGGCTATTAAAAAAATACCTCCGTTTCAGAAAGGTAAATCAGATCAGGGATTTAAGGATACTATAATTTTAATATCCATAATTGAATATTTTAAGGAAAATTTAGAATATAGTGAAATTTATTTATTTAGTGATGACAATGGGTTTACCTTCGTAGATTGTAAAAAAACCGGAATTAATTTGCGAATTATAAAAGATGTCGGAATACAGAAATATTTAGCCTCGAAGTTTAAGCTTAAATTTGAGCTTGAGAAACATTTAGCAGAAGGATCGTTTATTGAAGAAATACATAAGATAATTGATGAAAAGGTATTAAAGAACGAAGCTTTTATTTCAGGCTTGGCGGAGAATGGGCAGGAAATATCCAATTATGAAGTTGAGAAATATACTATAAATGAGATTAGCGATGAGGAATGTGAGGTAATATGCTTTATTATATTTGATATAACAAGGAATAATGGCGAGAAAGGAGAGAAAAGAATAGATATAACTACAATATTTAAGAAAGATATTTCTGGAGAATGGATTACTACAATACCTGATGACGAAAATGAATAATAATCAGACAAAATTTAAAGAAACTGAGATCGGACCTATTCCGGAAGATTGGGATGCTGTTCGTCTTGAGGAACTAGTAGATTTTACGAATGGTAAAACTTCACCTGCTCGTTTTGATAGTGGAAAATTTCCTGTATATGGGGCTAACGGCGTAATTGGTTTTTCTGAAAAAACGAATTCTGTTAAGGAAGCAATAATTGTCGGACGTGTTGGTGCTTATTGTGGAAGTATATATTTTTCTAATAATGAATCATGGGTTACTGATAATGCGATAAAAGGTAAAGCTAAAGCAAAAACAGATCCACGCTTTTTATACTATTTATTAAATACTCTTGGATTAAATGAACGTGCAGGGGGCTCAGGGCAGCCACTTATAAATCAATCAATTCTTAATTCGATTATAGTTCGTAGACCTTCAGATGTAGAACAAAAACAAATCGCTGAGATTCTTTCTTCTCTTGATGATAAAATCGAACTGAACCGGCAGGTAAATGCGAATTTGGAAAAGATGGCAAGCGCGCTTTTCAAGCGTTGGTTTGTTGATTTTGAATTTCCTGATGAAAATGGCAAGCCATACAAATCCAGTGGAGGAAAGATGGTTGATTCTGAATTGGGTCCGATGCCGGAAGGATGGAAGGTGGGTATTATTGATGATCTAGTAGCGGTAGGATCTGGTTTTGCATTTAATAGCAATATGTTTACAAAAGATGGAAAATACGGATTGGTTACAATAAAAAATGTTCAAGATGGTTATTTTATAAATAAATGTACAGATAGTATCGATGATATTCCTGTCCGTATGCCAGACTACTGTAAAATAAAAGACGGTGACATTCTGTTGTCACTTACGGGTAATGTGGGAAGAGTATGTCTTGTGTATGGCGGTAAATACCTTTTGAATCAACGAGTCGCTATTCTAATTCCCCGGGATGTCATTAATAAAACGTTTATCTATACTTTATTTAGACAGTTTGAGTTCCAAAGTAGGCTTGTAGGCATTTCACGAGGTACTGCCCAGCAGAACCTGAGTCCGATTGAGACAAAAAGTTTAGAGATTACAGTTCCAGAAAAGTCTGTTCTCAATAGTTTCGGCT